>JBOGFE010000563.1:0-3975 GCA_050741935.1 Acidimicrobiia bacterium
CCACGAAGGTCACACCCCGAGTTTGGCCCACCGGAGTCGTCCGGTGGGGGAGCCCCGGAAACGACCGCAGGACAAGGGCCACCGCCTCGGCGGGCGCGCCGAGGTCGAGGGCGGCGGCCGAGGCGGCCAGGGCGTTGGCCACATCGTGGGGGGCATGCCGGGGCAGGGCGCCGGCGGGGACGGGAAGGGGCTGGTCGAGGCTGAATCCGACCGTCCGGGCGGGGGCGGCCCGGGCCGCGGCCGCCACCGCGGCGTCGTCGAGGTTGTAGACGAGGAGGTCCTCGCCGGCCTGGTTGGCGAAGATCTTCGCCTTGGCGGCGACGTAGGCGTCGAAGTCCGGGTGCCAGTCGAGATGATCCTGGGCGGCGTTGAGGAACACCGCCACCCGGGGCCGGAAGTCCCGGGTGAACCGGAGCTGGAAGGAGGACACCTCGGCCACCACCACCTCGACGGGGTCGTGGACGGCGTCGATCAAGGGACGGCCGATGTTGCCGGCGGCGATGGCCTCGACGCCGGCGGCGGTGAGCATCTTTGCGATGAGGATGGTGACCGTCGTCTTGCCGTTGGTGCCGGTGACGGCCACGAGCGGGAGATCCCGCTCCCGGGCGGCGGTGGCGGCCAGCTCGATCTCGGACAGCACGGGGACACCCATGCCCGCGGCCAGCCCGTAGACCGGATGCGCCTCGGGCACGCCGGGGCTGGGGACGACGACCGTGGCGCGGGCCACCAGCCGCTCCAGCTCGCCGGCGCCGGGGGCGCCGACGACCTCCACGCCCAGGGCCTCCAGGCGGGCGGCCCGCTCGGCGACACCCGGCCCGTCCGGCCGGTCCTCCACCACGACGACGGGACCGTCACGGATCGCCCGGACGGCGACCGCCGCACCCGTCACGCCCAACCCGACGACCAGGGTGAGGTGATGGCGATCGGTGTGGATATGCCACGTCACGCGCCATCACCTGGCGCGAGCGGGCTCAATCGAGGGCCCCGGAGGAGATGAAGTCGGCGTAGAAGAGGCCGAGGCCGAAGGCCACGAACAGGCCGGCGATGAGCCAGAAGCGCACGATGACGGTGAACTCGGGCCAGCCGGCCAGCTCGAAGTGGTGGTGGATGGGGGCCATGCGGAAGACCCGGCGCCCGAAGCCCCGGAACGACACGACCTGGATGACCACCGACACCGTCTCGAGCACGAACAGGCCGCCCATGATGGGCAGCAGCAGGTGGGTCCGGGTGAGCAGGGCCAGGCCGGCCAGCGCCCCGCCCAGGGCCAGGGAGCCGGTGTCCCCCATGAAGATGCGGGCCGGCGCCGCGTTCCACCACAGGAAGCCGGCGCAGCCCCCGAGGACGGCGGCGGCCACCACGGCCAGCCCCAGGGCGTCGGCCGGGTCGACCCGGTAGAGGTCGCCGTGGCGCACCTGCCAGAAGGCGATGATCACGAAGGCGGCGGCCACGAAGGCGGAGGAACCCGAAGCCAGGCCGTCGAGCCCGTCGGTCAGGTTCACGGCGTTGGCGGTGGCGATGATGATGACCACGGCCCACACGGCGAAGCCCCAGCCGCCCAGGTCGAGCCCGGTGTCACGGGTGAAGGAGACCTCGGTCGACACCCCGATCCAGTGCACGGACAAGAGGGCGAAGACCGCCGCCGCCACCAGTTGGCCCGCCGACTTGGCCCGCTTGTTGAGCCCCAGGTTGCGCTGGAAGCGGATGCCCAGGTAGTCGTCGATGAACCCGACGGCCCCCAGGCCCAGCAGCAGGACCATGAGGCAGAGCCCGGGCCGGGACAGCCCGTCGCCGCCGGGCCGGAGGCTGCCCACCAGGTACCCGCCCACCGTGCCGGCCAGGATGGCGATGCCGCCCATGGTGGGCGTGCCCGCCTTGGTCTGGTGGCCGGACGGCCCGTCCTCGCGGATGAGCTGGCCGATGCCCCGGGCCCGGAGCACGCGGATGAGCAGTGGCGTCCCCACCAGGGCGATGACCATGCTGGTGGCCGCGGCCAGCAACAGGGAGATCACGCCGGCGCCCCCCCGGGGTTCGGGGTGTCCCCGAAATCGGGGGGGTTCGGGGTGTCCCCGAAATCGGGAGCTGAAAGGGCGGCGGCGAGGCGCTCCAGGCCCACCACCCGGCTGGCCTTGACCAGCACGGCGTCGCCGGGCCGGACTTCGCCCGCCAGCACGGCCAGGGCCTCGTCGGGCGAGTCGACCTCGACCACGTCGACGCCACCGGCCCGGGCCGCCTCGGCGATCCCGGCCGCCTCCCGGCCGACCACGACCAGCATCCGGAGGAGGGTGCTGGCGGCCTGGCGCCCGATGAGGTGGTGGTAGCTGTCGGACTGCTCTCCGAGCTCGGCCATGTGCCCGAGGACGGCGAAGCGCCGGCCCGAGCCCAGCGCGGCCAGGGCGTGCAGCGCGGCGCGCATGGAGGACGGGTTGGCGTTGTAGGCGTCGTTCAGGACCAGCAGACCACCCGGCGTCCGGGTGAGCTCCATCCGCCAGGCGGAACCGACGGCTTCCGCCATCCCCTCGGCAGCCGCCTCCGGGCTCAGGCCGAGGACCCCGGCGACGGCCACGGCGAAGGCGGCGTTCATGGCCTGGTGGGCGCCCCGCACCGGCAACGGCCCGACGTCGGCTCCGCCCCACGGGGTCTCCAGGCGGAAGGAGGGCCGGAGCTCGTCGTCGAGGGTGACGTCGGAGAACCGCACGTCGGCCGCGGGAGTGCTACCGGCGGTGAGGACGGGGGCGGCGCTGCGGGCGGCGAGGTCGGGCGTGGTGTCCTCGTCGGCGTTGAGGATGGCCGTTCCGCCCGCCGGCAGGGCTTCCACCAGCTCGCCCTTGGCCCGGGCCACGTCGTCGGTGGTCCCGAAGAACTCGGCGTGGGCGATGCCGATGGTGGTGATCACGCCGATGGTCGGACGGGCGACGGCGCACAGGGCGGCGATGTGCCCCTGGCCCCGGGCCCCCATCTCCAGCACCACCGCGCCGGCCGTCTCGTCGGTGCCGACCAGGGTGAGGGGCACCCCGATCTCGTTGTTCCACGACGCCGGGCTGGCCGAGACGGCCAGGCGGGCGCCGAGGGCGGCGGCGGTGAGGTCCTTGGTCGACGTCTTGCCCGTCGAGCCGGTGATCCCCACGACGGGGACGGCGTCGCCGAGGCGGTCCCGGACGTGGGCCCCGAGGGCGGCCAGCGCCGTACCGGTGTCCATCACCAGGACCGCGGCCGTGCCGGCGGGCAGCTCGGGGAGCGGCCGCTCGACCAGCACAGCGATGGCGCCGGCGGTGGCGGCGGCAGCGGCGAAGTCGTGGCCGTCGCGCTCGGCCCGCAGGGCCACGAACAGCGCACCGGGCTCCATCCGGCGGCTGTCCACCGACACGGAACCGAGCGTCAGCTCCGGATCTCCGTCGAGGATCTCTCCTCCGGTGGCACCGGAGACCTCGCCCAGTGTCAGTCGCATGCAGGACCTCTGTCACGGTCCCCGGGCTCCCAGCCCAGGCGCGCCAGCTCCTCCCGGGCCACCTCCCGGTCGTCGAAGGGCGTGGTGACGCCCATGGCCGTCTGGCCCGGCTCGTGGCCCGTCCCGGCGATGACGAGCACATCGCCCGCCGCCAGGTCGTACATGGCCGCCCGGATCGCCGCCCGGCGGTCGAGCACCATCCCGACGTGGCCGCCGACGTCATGCACGCCCCGGGCCACCTCCTGGGCGATGGTCAGCGGGTCCTCGGAGCGGGGATTGTCGGAGGTGATCCAGACCGAGTCCGCCACCATGGCCGCCACCTTGCCCATGGCCGGCCGCTTGGCCTTGTCCCGGTCGCCCCCGGCGCCGAAGACGACCACCAGCCGGCCGCGACCCACCAGGCCCCGGGCGGCCCGCAGGACCTGCTCCAGGCCGTCGGGGCCGTGGGCATAGTCGACGAGCACCGGGAAGGGTTGCCCAGCGTCGATCCGTTCCATGCGCCCGGGTACGACCACCGGAGCGGAAAGTCC
>JBOGFE010000564.1:0-5452 GCA_050741935.1 Acidimicrobiia bacterium
GGCGACCGTGGACAACTGGCAGGTGACCGGGTTCCGCCGCCGACTCGACGCCGGCGAGTCACTCGACATCGACGAACAGCGTGACTTGCTGATGTCGCTCGTGGAGCTCGACCGGACGGTCCGTCTCCCGCCGGAGTTCCACATCCGGGTGCACCGGGAGGGCGACGGGACCCGCTGGTCGGCCCATCATCCGCTGCTCCACCTGTCGGCGTCGGCGAACCATCCCGCAGACGCCCTGGTCCGGGCGGCCCTCGAACTGCGGCGCATCCTCCAGATCGAGTTCGGCTGGCCCAACGGATCAGCGGATCCAGACGAGCAGCAAGACTTGGAGGATGTGCCCGAGTCGGTCTGGGAGACCCTCGCCCGCACCGACCCCGGGCCCGAGACCGTGGCGGCGCTGGCACCACGAGGCGGTGTCCCGGCTGCTGCCCCAAGTGTCAGTGAGGAACGTCAGGGGCTGGATCGGTCCCGGCGCCCTCCCCTTCGACGTCCGCAGCCTCGAGCACCTCATCGCCGACCCGCCAGACCTCACCTCCGGCGACCGTCTGGGCCACCCACCTCAAGCTCTACTGGCTCTCCGACCCGACTGGCGGCGACGGCTGATTGGAGTTCGGGATCACGGCGGCGCATCTCGTGCCCGAGAACGGCTTGGCCCGGGGCGGGGAAGTTTCGGCCCTGCCCCGTACTCGACGCTCCCAAGGGGCCAGGCCGTCGGCCGGGCCCCTTGGGCTCATCCCGAAAAAGAATCGAGCGGGCGGTGGCCGATCGTCGGTGAGGCCGGATCGGGGACATCTGGGAATCCAACGAGGAACTCGACGGCTCCCTCGCCACGGGCGCCTTCGGTGCGCCGAGCGCCGCGTGCGGTCAGGGTCACAGGTCGGGGGCTTGCCAGAGATAGGCGAGGGGGAGGGCGGTGAGCCGGTCGCCGAAGGCGTGCGGTCGTTCGCCGCAGTAAAGCACGTAGCCGTGACTGAAGTCGTCGGCAACTTTTGCGCGGAGGAGCTCGAGCCAACGGAAGTCGGCCCGTTCGACGGACGCAGAGGCTTTGACTTCCATTGCGGCGACCCGGCCGTCAGCTGCTTCGAGGACGAGGTCGATCTCGGCGCCGTCGCGGTCGCGAAAGTGGTAGGCGGTGGCGTCCACGGTCGACCAGCTGAGCTGCCGGCGGATCTCATTGACGACGAAGGTCTCGAGCAGCGGGCCACGGGCGGGGTCGGTGGGGCGGGCAAGCGCGTCGGCACTCTTGCCGAGCAGGTGAGCGGCCAGACCGGTGTCGCCCAGGTGGACCTTCGGGTGGCGTTTGACCTTGGTGGTGAGGCTCCGCGACCAAGCGGGGAGAAGCTGGATGAGGTAGGTCATGCCGAGGAAGCCGATGTAGTCGTCGGTGGTGTCGCGGCTGCCGAGCCCGGCGTCGCGGTGGACGTCGGCGACGACCAGCTCGTTGGCGGTGCGGGCCGCGAGGAGGCGCAGCAACCTGGGGAGCTGGTCGGCCCGCCGGGCGCCCGTCAGTTCGGTGACGTCCCGCTGCGTCACGGTTCGGATGTAGTTGGCGAACCATGTACGCCGGGCAACTTCCGGGAGGGCGACGACCTCGGGGTAGCCACCGGTAACAGCCCTCTGCAGATAGTCGGCCGGCGTCAGCCGGCAGGGCGACCCGCCACGCAGCCGCTCCGGGCGCTCGAAGGCGGTCTCGACGAAGCGGTCGGGAGTGCCTTCGATCTCGCCTTGGGTGAACGGCCACAGCTCGAAGAAGACGGCGCGCCCGGCAAGGGACTCGGAGATGGTGGGCACGGTCAGGAAGTCAGCCGACCCGTTGAGGATGAACTGGCCGGCGGCGGGGTTGTCGTCGACGGTCGCCTTTATCGCCCGGACAAGTGGGTCACCGACTCGCTGCACCTCGTCGAACGCCCGCGGTGGGTCCCCCGTGCGCGCCATCGAGACCGGGTCGGTGAGCGCCGCCTGGAGCGTGGCCTGGTCATCGAGCCGGACGAACGAGCCGCGCCCGTCGAGAACCTGCCGAACCAGCGTGGTCTTCCCTGCCTGCCGGGCCCCTGTCACGACGACGACACGGAAGGCCGACAGCGCCTCCCGCACCACAGCCCCAATGCGCCGGGGCACCTCGGGCCGGGTTCCAGTAGGCATTTCGTCGAAAAGCTAGCAGTAATTTTGTCGTCCGGCTAACGGCAGGTTCGTCGCCCTGTGGAGAGCTGGGCGGCCGAGCAGCATTCGGCTCAGAGGACCACATGGGGACCACATCATGGGTTCGTCTCTTCAGCTCTGAGCTCGACCGGCTTCTGCGGACCGGACGTGGAGACACTCCTCAGCGCTCGCCGGCCGCCATCCGGGCGATGAGGTCGTTGCGGAGCTCTTCCTCGTAGACGGCGACCCCGGTCTGCGTCATGGCGCGAGCCAAGTCAAGGTCCCAGTCGGTGATGGGGACGCGTCCGGTCAGGGGGCGTCGTGAGCCGCTCTGCCCTGCGGCGGCGAGGTAGTCCTGCGCTCGCATCCGCCACGGTGTCGTCCCGGCTCGCTCTGTCAACCAGGCGGTGATTCCGATGCCGGCGACGTCGAAGTCGGCGTGCTGGGCGAGTCTGGCTCCGGCGGCGGCGAGCTGGCGGAGGAGGAGCACGACGGCGAGGCTGGGCCGGCCTGAGCTGCAGACGAGGGTGGGCCCTGACCAGCCGGTGGCAGCCGCTTCGCTGATCAAGGAGGGGTTCTCCACGACGTACGCCACCGATCCTGCTGGCAGTGGCGGCAGCGGCCAGCGCCGCAGCTGGGCGAGGGTGAGAGACACCGGCTCTCCAGCGGCCGCCGCTTCGGCCGTCCATCGGACGAGGGGCCCTTCGCCAGCGGGCCTGAGGCCGACGACGAGGACGGTCGATGAGTAGGGATCGGGAATGACGCCGTGAACCTCCCATAGGGAGCGGATGCCTTCGGCGTCGGTGGGTGGGTCCTGGCCGCGAGCGATGGCGAGGGCGTCGATGGCGAGACTGGCGATCTTGCGTCCCCGGTCGAGGCCGTGGGGGTCGCCGAGCCGGTCCTGGGCCAGCGACGGCAGGGCGACTGCGTCGGCGGGAATCGCCCTCAAGACCGAAACAGCCCGTTCGAGGAGGAGGCGGTGACGGTCGACGGAACCGCCCGGAACGCCGCCGGCCTGCACGGCGTCACGCCACTCCTGCACGGCGGCCGGGGCGGCGGCGAACAGCGGGAGCTCGCCAGCAGCTGCCGTCAGCCATGCCCAGAGCTCCTCGCGGGCGTGTCGGGTGGTAGCCCGTTCCGCCTGCCGGTCCCGGATCGGGCCACGCAGGCGTACAACCAGTTCGCGGAGCCCGACGTCGGGATCGGTGCCGATCGCAGCCGCCAGCCGGTCGGTCCGGATCCTGGTCGCTACCGGGACAAGCCGGTCAGATCCGAGGAGATCAGCGAGGGCCTGCCGCTCCGGCGGGGAGAGCTGGCGGAGCGTGATCGAGGCGGGCCGGCCCACCCCCTCGCCGTAGCGGCGGAAGAGCTCGTCCCACAGCGGCGCCAGCTCGGGCCGGTCGAGCGTTCGCGCCACCCGGTCCTGGTCACGGTCGACAGCGCGGGCGGCGTTGGGAACCTTCGGGGGGAGAGCCATCACGCGGCCGGCGGATCCAGCGTGCGCTGGCGGCCGTCCCAGGTGAAGCGGGTGGAAGTAACCGGGCCTTCGCCCACGGCCGGATGAAGGTGGTGGATGGCGATGCCGTCGAGGGACGCGTATTGGCACCACTCGTGGTCGCTGGTGAAGACGGCGTCGAGGTCCCAGTCGGTGAAGGTTCCGAACAGCTGGGACCGGTTGGCGGTGTCCACTCCGGCGAAGAGCTCGTCGAGGAGGATCAGCCGAGGAGCACCCGAGGCCTGCCCGGTCTCGTCGGAATAGTGGGCGGCGATGGAGGCCAGCATGGGCAGGTGGAGGGCGATCGACCGTTCACCGGTCGAAAGGCGATGAAGCCGCCGGGGCGTAGCCGGTTCGAACCCTTCCCAGTCGCGATGAGCCAGGGTGAGGGTGAACCGGTGCCAGGCGCGGTAGTCGAGGGTTTCCCGGAGCCGGGCCTCCCATGGGGCGCTCGCCTCCAGTTCGGCGCGGGCCTGATCGACCCGAGTCCGAACGAACGTCTGCAGCGATGACCGCTCAGAATCCGATAGTGAGGCAGGATCGCGCAGCAGCAAGGAGCGGGCCGCCTTGACGGCGGCGGGCTGGTCGGGGTCGACGTCCCATCGGAGCCGGACCCGTACTCCTCCAGCCGCGGTCCGGACCGTGTCGAGTTGCCGGTTGATTCCGTCGAGGAGGTGATTGGCCTGGCGGATCCGTTGCGCCAGCGCCTGGCGAACGCTGCCGGCCAGGGTCTGCTCGAAGAGCTCCTCTTCCTCGACTGCCAGTTCGGCCCGGCCGGTGTCGAGTTCTGCTTTGAGGGCGCCGGCGAGGTCCGCCGCGGAGCGGCGCACGCCGGCACCCGCCCGGAGTTGCCACCACCCCTGGTCGCTGAGCTCTCGCGCCACGTCGAAGCGTCCGCCCAGCGCGGCGGTGACGTGATGGAGGCGTTCCTGAACTCGGGCCGATGCCCGTTCGAGGGCTTGGTCGTCGTGCTCCACGTCCGGCAGTTGAGTGGCCACGGCCCGTGCGGCGGCGAGCACGGCGGTGATTCCTTCGAGAGGAGCGGTGATGAGGCCCGGATCGTCCGGCACCAGGTCGTCTGCACGATCCGGTTGATCAGCGGTCGCCGCTTCGGGGGGCGAGCCGCTCAGCGTCACCCCCGACTCGGTGGCGAAACCGTCGGCCGCAGCGGCGATGAAGCGCCGATGACAACTAGCCCGCCAGTCGTCGGCCTTGGCCCGATCTGACGCGGCCTGGGCCCGGTTGGCTTCGAGTCCGCCCTTGCGTTCCAGAAGGTCAGGCAGGAGCTTTCCGAGGTGAAGGTTCCGCGCCCGGGCGGAGCGTCGCTCCTCCTCGAGCGCGGCGAGGCGTTCGAGCACAGCCCGGTAGTCGGCACCGATGGTCGACTCCAGGGTCTCGAGCCGGACATCCACCTCCGCGGAATCCTGGAGGGACGCCCCGTGATGCTCAGCCGCTTCGGCGGCGTGGCTCTGCGCCCGTTCCAGTGCCTGACCGGTGTCACGGTGAACCCGTTCGGCCGCCTGCTGTTCCCGGCGACGGCGGGCCCAGGTCGCCACGGCCCGTTCCAGCCCGCCCAGCGCCGTGGTGATCTCCTCGAGCCCGGCCGCGGTGGTGGGCAGTTGATGGCGGGCGCCAAGGGTGGTGAGCGACCGGAGCGCGCTCCGGACGGATTCCTCGGCGATCGCCAGCAGCCGGCGGCTGGCCGCCAGCCGCTCCTCGGCGTCAAGGAGTAGGGCCTGCGCGGTTTCGACCACTCTGGTCTGATCCAGGAGCGGCCGCCCGTCGGGCAGGGCGGCGGCGTCGACGTCGACCGCCGCC
>JBOGFE010000565.1:0-7094 GCA_050741935.1 Acidimicrobiia bacterium
TGCCCCGGGCGCCGAAGGGGGCGTAGAGGTGGGCGGCCTCGCCCACCAGCAGGACGCGCCGCTCCGGGTCGGTGAAGGCAGCGGCCAGGGCCTGGAGGAACCGGTAGGTGGACACCCAGGCGATGCGCTCGGCGTACCGGGGGTCGATGACCCGGGTCAGCCAGCGCTGGACGCCGGGGTAGCTGCTGAACCCCCCCGGGTCGTCCTCCGCCCGGCACTGCAGGTCGACCCGCCAGCCGCCGGCGAAGGGGACGAGCAGGACGTTGCGGCCGTCGACAGCCGGGTGCTCGTAGTGGAAGACCCGCTCGGGGGCCATGGGCCGCTCCGACACTTCGTGCACGTCGACGATCACGAAGGGGTCCTCGTGGCGGGGCCCTTCCATGGGGATGTCCAGGGCGCGGCCAACCCCGGACCGGGCGCCGTCGGCGGCGACGACGTAGTCGGCGCGCCAGGAGGCCCCGCCGGTGGTGGTGAGCGTGACCGCGTCCGGGTCGGTCTCGACGCCGGTGACCAGTGACTCCCAGACGATCTCCACCCCCGCTTCCCGGCAGGCGGCGAGGAGCAACCGCTCGGTCTCCACCTGCGGCAGGTTGGTGGAGGGCGGGAGCCGGCCCGCCGGCGGCGGATATGTGCGCCGGTACACGTCCCGGCCCCGGAACGTGCTGCGCCGGGTGGGCCACACCAACCCGGCCGCCGCCACCTGCCGGCCCAGCCCGGGGTGGAAGGACTCCAGCAGCTCGAGCGACGCCCGGTGGACGAAGATGGCCCGGCTCCCGGGGCGGGCACGGTTCTCCGGCTCGGCCTCCAGGACGGCCACGGGCAGGCCCCGGGCCCGGAGCGCCAGGGCGGCCGCCAGACCGACGGGCCCGGCCCCCACCACGATCACCGGTGCGGGGTTCATCGGGACATGTATAGGGTCCGTGCATCCGCGAACAGGCACGGGAGCGCACGTGAAGATCCTCACCTTCCGAACGGCAGACGGCACCCGGGCGGGACGGGTCGACGGCGACGAGGTCACCGATCTCGACGCCGCCGACGTCGGGGCCCTCCTCGCCTCCGGGCCGGACTGGCGCCGGCGCGCCGAGCAGGCGGACGGACGGCGTCACGCCCTGGCGGAGCTCGACCTGGCCCCGGTCATCGTCGCCCCCCGCAAGATCATCTGTCTGGGCTTGAACTACGCCGCCCACGTCGCCGAGTTCGGTCGGGACATGCCCAACTACCCGACCCTGTTCGCCAAGTTCGCCCGCTCCCTGGTCGGCGCCCGGGATCCGATCGTGCTCCCCACCGAGAACGTCGACTGGGAGGCGGAGCTGGCCGTGGTCATCGGGTCCGAGGTGCGCCACGCCGACCGGGCGGCTGCGGGGGCGGCCGTCGCCGGCTACACGGTGTGCAACGACATCTCGGTCCGGGACTTCCAGAACCGCACCCTGGAATGGCTCCAGGGCAAGACCTTCGAGGACAGCACCCCGCTCGGGCCGTGGATGGTGACGGCCGACGAGGTGGTGGCCGACCCGGCCGACACCCCCGACCTGGCCATCAGCTGCGAGGTGGACGGCGACGTGCGCCAGAGCTCACGGACCAGCGACGTGATCTTCGGCCCCGCCGCCATCATCGAGTACGTCAGCCGGATCGTGACCCTGGAACCGGGCGACGTGATCTCCACGGGCACCCCGGGCGGCGTGGGGATGGGCCGGACCCCACCCGTGTTCCTCGCTCCCGGCCAGGTCGTCCGGACCGCCATCGAAGGGATCGGTGAGCTCGTGAACGAGTGCGTCGCCGAAAAATGACCCTGGCCTGAGCCGGCCACCGGACCGTATACGCCGTTCGGGGGATGCTGCCGCCGGCGGCTCGGGGGATGCTGACCCGGTGAAAGCACCCTCAGGCACCGTGACCTTCCTCCTGACGGATGTCCAGGAGTCCACCCGGGCCTGGGAGGCGGACGCTGAAGGGGCGGCGGCGGCCATCGCCCGTCACGAGGAGCTGCTGGCGGCGGCGATCGCCGCCCATCGCGGCTTCCGCCCCGTGGAGCAGGGCGAGGGTGACAGCGTCGTGGCCGCCTTCAGCCGGGCGTCGGACGGCGTGGCGGCGGCGGTCGAAGCGCAGCTGGCGCTGGCCGGCGAGCCCTGGCCCACCGGGTCGCCCCTGCTGGTGCGCATGGCGCTGCACACCGGTGAAGCGGAGGCTCGTGACGGCCGCTACGCGGGATCCACCATCATCCGGACGGCCCGGCTGCGGGCAGTCGCCCACGGCGGGCAGATCCTCGCTTCCCGGGCCACGGCGGAGATGGTCAGTGACGCCCTGCCGCCGGGAACCTCACTGGCGGACCTCGGCAGCCATCGACTCCGGGATCTCATCCGGGCCGAGCAGGTCTACCAGCTGTGCCACACCGATCTGGCCGGCGGGTTCCCCCCGTTACGGTCGCTCGACCGGGTCGCCAACAACCTGCCCGCCCAGCTCACGTCCTTCATCGGCCGGGAGGCGGAGCTGGCCCAGGTCGAGCAGCTGCTCGACCACGTGCGGCTGCTGACGCTCACCGGTGCCGGCGGATGCGGCAAGACCCGGCTCGCCGCCCATGCCGCCGCCGCCATGGCGGAGTCCTATCCGGACGGCGTGTGGTGGGTGGAGCTGGCCCCGCTCGGGACCGGCTCGGGCGTCTCGACCGCCGTCCTCACCGCCCTGGGGCTGCGGGAGCATTCGGCCCGGACGGCACTCGACCAGCTCGTCGACCAGTTCGGTGCCGGCCGGGCACTACTGGTGGTGGACAACTGCGAGCACCTGCTCGACTCGGTGGTGGAGCTGGTGGAGCCGCTCCTCGGGCAGGCGACCGGACTCACGGTGCTGGCCACCAGCCGGGAGCCGTTGGGGGTGTCCGGCGAGACGACGTGGCGGGTCCCACCGCTGGCCGTGCCCGCCCTCTCGGAACCGTCCACCGCCGAGTCGCTCACCGCCTACGACGCCGTGGCCCTGTTCGTGGAACGGGCCCGCCAGGCCCGCCCGAACTTCGTGGTCACCAACGCCAACGCTCCGGCGGTGGCCGAGATCTGCGCCCGGCTCGACGGCATCCCACTGGCCATCGAGCTGGCCGCCGCCCGGGTGCGGGTCATGGCGCCGGAGGACATCCGGGCCGGGCTGGACGACCGTTTCCGGCTGCTGACCGGCGGTTCGAAACGCGGTCTGGCCCGCCAGCAGACATTGGCCGCGTCGGTCGAGTGGAGCTACGAGCTCCTCAACGAGTCGGAGCGCACCATGCTCGGCCGCCTCTCCGTCTTCGCCGGCGGGTTCACCCTCGACGTCGCCGAAGCGGTGTGTGCCCGAGACGGGATCGAGACGTTGGAGGCGCTCGATCTGCTGACCAGCCTCGTCGACAAGTCGCTGGTGATCACGGACGACGAGGGGTCCCGGACGCGCTACCGGCTCCTGGAGACGATCCGCCAGTTCGCCCTCGAACGGCTGGAGGCGTCGGGGGAGGCGGAGGCCGTGCGCGACCGCCACCTGGCCGTCCAGCTCCGCCTGGCCGCCGAGGCGGACGCCCGGTTCCTGTGCGACGACGAGTTCACGGCCACTCAGGCCGCCGAACACGACAACCTGCGCGCCGCCCTCCAGTGGGCGCTGGCCCGCGACGACGTCGACGCCGCGCTGCAGCTCCTGATCGGGCTCAGCAACCTCTGGATGTCCCGGGGGCTCATGCGCGAGGCCTTCGTCTGGTTCGACCGGGTCCTCGGCCACCCGGGCGTGGACACGTCACCGATGCGGTACCGGGCCACGTGCGTGCGCGGGGTCCTGGCGCTGATCGCCGGTCAGCCGGACCCGAGCCTGTTTACGGCGGCGGATGCGGCCGGGCAGGCCCGGGCGGCGGGCGACGCCCGCTACCTGGCCCGGTGCTTGATGGTGCACGGAGCCGTCCAGGCGATAGCCGATCCCGTCGTGGGTGACCCCGTCCTGACGGAGGTGGTGGCGGCCGCCGACGAGATCGCCGATCCGTTCGCAGCGGTGTTGGCCCGCATCCTGTTCCTGGCGAGCAGCGTCCATCAGGACAACCACGGGCGCCTCCACCATCAGATCTCGGACTGGTCCACGGTCTTCGACGGCACCAGCCGCCAGTTCCAGTCGATGTATCACGGTCTGGCGGGGTGGAGCGCGGCGCGGTCCGGCCGCTTCGAGGACGCCCGGCGGCACGGTACGGCCGGTTCGGCCCTGGCCGTCGAGATCGGTGACCCGACGCTGGCCGGCGCGCTCGTGGCCCTGATGCTCAGCATGCTGGGAATCACCCAGGGGAACATGGACGCCGCCGCCGCCGTGCTCGAGCCGGTGCTGCGGGAGCCACGGGCGTCGGGACCGACCCGCAACGACCCCATGCTCACGGGCGGATGGGCCTGCGTCCTCGCCTCCCGGGGCCGTCTGGACGAGGCCGGGACGCTCATGGCGGAAGCCGTCGTCCACGCCCAACAGGTCGGCGATGGGTTGCAGTACGCCTTCTGCCTGTCATGGAACGCCGGCCTGCTCCGCTTCCGGGACGATCGCAAGGGCGCCCGGGCCGCCGCCGAGGCGCTGTGGGCCCACGCCCGACAGCAGCACAACCCGGCCTTCGAGGCAGTGGCTCTCCGCGAGCTGGGCCAGCTCTCCCGCCTCGACGGCGAGCTGGAGGCCGCCGACGATCTCGTCCACCACGCCCTGGCACTGTCCTTTGACGCCGGGGTGCTGCCCGAGGTGGCCCGGAACCTGGTGGCGGCGGCCGGCGTCGCGGCGGCGGAGGAGAGCTGGGAGGAGGCCGTCCGCCTCTTCGCCTCCGCCGATGCCCTGCGCCGGCGCCTCGGCATGGTCCCTGTGCTCTGGGACCAGCCGCAGGAGGACGAGGATCTCGACCGGGCCCGGAGCGCCCTCGATCCGGCCGCCTTCGAGGCGGTGTGGAACGAGGGGGCGGCGCTGCCCGTCGAGGACGCCGTCGCCTACGCCCAGCGGGGCCGGGGCGAGCGCAAGCGGCCGTCGACGGGCTGGGCCAGCCTGACCCCCATGGAGCGCCAGGTCGTCGACCTGCTCGCCGAGGGCCTGCGCAACGCGGACATCGCCGAGCGCCTCTTCGTGGCGCCCTCGACGGTCAAGACCCACCTCGGCCACATCTTCGCCAAGCTCGGGGTCTCGACCCGGGCTGAGCTCGCTGCACTCGCCGCCCGGCGGGCGTAGACCCCACGCACCCCGGAGGTTTCCCGATGCGGAAGCTGCTGCTCGTCGCGCCCACCGGCGCGGCCGTCCTGTTCGCCGCCACCGTCGCTGTCGCCGCGCCAGAGCACTTGCCGGCCGGCTTCTCGTACACCGAGCACGGACGGGCGCTCGTCCAGGGGGCGGGCACCATGGAGCTGGAGGCGGGCAAGAGCCTCGTCATCCAGACCCATGTGCTCGAACCCGGCTTCCGGGCCCCCTGGCACCGGCATCCCGACTCGTCGTGGGTGCGCATGCGGCGCGGGGAGCTGTCCGTCGCCTTCAGCTGCACCCCGCCCGAGCCGCCTCCGGCGGGCTGTCCGACGTGACGGGTCAGCTCAGCCGCACGTATTCGTAGTCGACGGGCTGGCGGTTGATGCCGCTGGTGGGCGGGGCGATCCAGCCCGCCATCTTCCCGGGCTCGGTGACCTGGACCATGAGGGAGTCGACGAAGGCCCGGTCGTCGTCACTCGGCAGCCACTGGTGGCGATGGGCTTCCCACTCCTCGGCCGATAGGACCCGGCCGTCGGGAGCGACGTGGTGGCCGGCGAAGCTCCCCACCGCCCGGTGGAACCCGGGGTGGGGGAGGCGCAGCTCGGCTCCGACCGCGGCGAGGGCCTTGTTCCAGCGGTCGATGCCCCGCTGGCAGTCATCGACGTAGTCGGACTGGAGCACGTGGTTGACGGCCGACAGCAGCGGCACCTCGACGTCGACGATGCGGCCGCCGTCCACCACCGGGACGGTGCGTAACCCGTCGACCAGGCGGTGGTCGTCGTCGCGCTGGTCCTCCTCGTAGCGACCCTTGAGCCCGCTGGCGAAGTAGTTGGCGGCGTTGGTGGAGCGCTCGGAGCCGAACAGGTCGAGGCTCACCGTGTAGTGGAAGTTGATGTAGCGCTGCAGGGTGGCGAGGTCGATCCCCCCGTAGGGGCGGACGTCGTCGGTGTCGTGCTCGTGCATGAGCTCGATGGTGCGGTTCACCACCCGGCCGATGCCGCTGGTGCCCACCGACATGTGGTGGGCCTCCTCCATGAGCATGAACTGGCAGGTGCGGGCCAGCGGGTCGAAGCCGCTCTGGGCCAGGGAGTGGAGCTGGTACTTCCCATCCCGGTCGGTGAAGTAGGTGAACATGAAGAAAGCCAGCCAGTTGGGCGTCTCCTCGTTGAAGGCGCCCAGGATGCGGGGCCGGTCGGCGTCACCCGAGTTGCGGGTCAGCAGCGCCTCGGCCTCTTCCCGGCCGTCGCGGCCGAAGTAGGCGTGGAGGAGGTAGACCATGGCCCAGAGGTGGCGGCCCTCCTCCACGTTGACCTGGAACAGGTTGCGCATGTCGATGAGGGACGGGGCGGTGCGGGCCAGGTGGCGCTGCTGCTCCACCGAGGCGGGCTCGGTGTCGCCCTGGACGACCACCAGGCGCCGCAGGTCGGCCCGGTGCTCGCCGGGGACCTCGTGCCACACCGGCAGGCCGTAGTGGTTGCCGAAGCCGATGGTCTTGTCCGGCTCGGGCGGGATGAGGAAGATCCCCCAGCGGTAGTCGGGCATCTTCACGTAGTCGAAGTTGGCCCACCCGTCGGCGGAGACGCTCACCGCCGTGCGCAGGTAGACGTCGTTGTCCTGGAACCCCACCGGGCCCAGCTCCCGCCACCAGTCGAGGAACTTGGGCTGCCAGCTCTCCAGCGCCCGCTGGAGGCGGCGATCGGTGGCGAGGTTGACGTTGTTCGGGATCCGTTCGCTGTAGTCGATCCGGCTGACCGGGCCCTCCGGCTCCGGTGCGGACCCCACCCGGTCGTCGATCGTCATGGCGTCGCTCCTCCCCGGGGGATGGTCGCCGACGTTCTACAGTTCTAACCTCTCTCGTCGCCAGTCTGTAGCAAGTCGGCACATTCCCGCAAGCGGGTCAGGGC
>JBOGFE010000566.1:0-8594 GCA_050741935.1 Acidimicrobiia bacterium
CTCCGGTGCGGACCCGTTGCTGTTGTCGCAAGCCGGGACGCGGTGCGCCTGGGCAGCCATCGTGCCGAAGGCGGCGAACAGCATCGCGGTCAGGACGACGACTGCTGCCACCTTGTTCTTGTTGGTCGAACGGAACAACGCAGTTTCTCCTTGTGTGCGCCGGCCGGGCCCGCACCCAGCCGTGTCGGGGCGCCACCCTGGGGGATGGACGTGCTGGAAACGCCTGCCAACACAGGCGATGACGAGGCGCGCTTGGGCCTTCCGTCGCGAAAGAAGGACTTACTTGCAAGGCGCTCTCGCCGAAGGGCGCGAATCGCGTGGCCTTCGCTTCAGAAGGCGGATTCGATGCCCGATGCTCAGGGGTCGGGCCGAATCCGGACGCGGTGAAGGGGTGGCCTGAGGCCACCCCTAGGACCGCCCTGAGTTCACCCGCGCGCCCCTCCTGGGCGGGTGACCTCACCCCCTCATCGGTGGCCGAGGCCCCGGAGTTACGATCCGTGACGCCCGGGCGGGAACGAAGGCGGGCAGAACTGTGCCCGGGCCCGGTGTGGCGCCGTCAGCCCCGGCCGGCGACGACGGGGTTGGTCAGGGTGCCGAGGCCCTCGACCACGAGCTCGACGCGGTCGCCGGGGCGGAGCCAGGGATACCGGGCCGAGCCGTGCACGGCCGACAGCTCGAGGATGCAGCCCGTGCCGCACGTGCCCGAGCCGACGATGTCGCCGGGGCGGAGCGCGGTGCCCCGGGACGCGTGGGCCAGCATCTCCCCGAAGCTCCAGTAGAGGTCGGACAGCCGGCCGCGGGACCACTCGGTGCCGTTGACCGAGGCGGTCATGACGAGGTCGAAGGCCTTGTCCCGCCGGTGCGGTTCGAGCTCGTCGGGAGTCACCAGCACCGGCCCCAGGCTGGTGGCGAAGTCCTTGCCCTTGGCCGGTCCCAGGCCCAGGCGCATCTCGCGGCGCTGGAGGTCCCGGGCGCTCCAGTCGTTCATCACCGTGTACCCGGCGATGTGGCCCTCGGCGCGTCCCGGGTCGAGATCGGCACCCGGCCGGCCGACCACCGCCGCGACTTCGAGCTCGTAGTCGAGCTCGGCGCAGCCCGGAGGAACGGCGATGTCGTCGTCCGGACCGGTGACGGCCGCCGGGTTGGTGAAGTAGAAGACGGGCAGCTCGTACCAGTCGGGGTCGACCTCCAGGCCCCGGGTGGCCCGAGCGGTGCGGACATGGGCCTCGAAGGCGTAGAAGTCCCGCACCGAGGGCGGGACCGGCAGGGGGGCGAGGAAGCGGATGTCGCCGGCGTCGAACACATCCTCGGGCGATCGCAGCGCGGCCCGGCCCGCACCGGCCAGGTCGTCGAGGAGGGCGAGGAGCGTCACCCCGGGCGCAAGGGCGAAGACCTGCTCCCCGTCGACGACCCCGACCCGCTCGATGGGGGAGCCCGGAGCCAGGAACGTGGCGAAGCGCATCAGCGGAAACGGCGGCTAACGATCGCCGGCGCCGTCCATCCACGAGCGGTCATAGAGCTCCACGTCGATCGAGGTGCCGGCCGGCGTGAGGTGCAGCGGCCGGCGGGCGTCGATGTTCACCGCCACCTCGTCGGCGTGGCCGCCCGGGCCCCGCTCCCGGGAGCGCTCCACCGCCTTGGGCTGGGGCCCGTGGTGGATCCCCGAGGGATGGAAGGTCAGCATCCCCTCGGTGATGCCGGCCCGGGAGAAGAACTCGCCCCGGTGGTAGAAGATCACCTCGTCGTAGTCGATGTTGCGGTGGTAGAAGGGCACCCGCAGCACCGCCGGGTCCGTCTCCAGGGGCCGAGGGGCGAAGGTGGCGACCACGAAGTTCTGGCCCACGAAGGTGGTGTGGGCCGAGGGCGGGACGTGGTAGCGGGCCGAGGTCACCGGCCGGAAGTCCTCCATCGACAGGCGCAGCGGGGCCAGGTCGCCCTTCCAGCCCACCACGTCGAAGGGATGGTGGGGGTAGACGACGGTGGTGACCGCCCCCTCCCGCAGCACCTTGATCGGGAACTCGCCGGTCTCGTCGTGAGGCTCGGGTTCGGGGACCTCGAGCACGGCCGGGTCGAAGAGGGCGTGGCGTCCGAGCAGGCCCCGATCGGGGAGGCGCAGGCTCCCCCCCAGCGCCTCGACGGTGAGGAGGCGGGTGGGGGCGGTGGCCGCCACCCGGTGGGTCGTGCCCCGGGGCACCAGGAGGTAGTCGCTCGCCCGGTAGGTCAGCGGTCCGTACTCGGTCTCCAGCCGGCCCTCCCCGTCGTGCACGAGGTAGAGGACGTCGCCGTCGGCGTTGCGCAGGAACCATTCCGGCGTCCCCTCCGGCCTGGTCCACCATCCGATGCGCAGGTCGGCGTTCTCCAGGAGGGCGGAGGGCAGCCCGTCGCCCCCGTTGGTCCCCCGGGGCAGCCGGTTGGCGTCGAGGGCATGGGGACGCAACGGACCCTCGATGGACGACCACCCCGTCGGTGGGCGCAGGCGGTAGAGGTGGCTGGCCGCCCCGGAGAACCCCTCCCGGCCGTGTTCCTCCTCCACCGTTCCCTCGGGCAGGTCGGCGTGGGCCTGGCGGGACGCCCGGCCCCGGATCCACTGGGGTCTGGGGAACTCGTCCATCACATCCTCAGCTGGCCCGCCCGCTGCTGGCCGCCTTGCGGGTCGTCCCGCTCTCCGACTGCCGGGCCGGCGCCCGCCGGGCCGCGGGCTGGGGGCTGGCGGCGTCGAGGAGCGGGGTCAGACGGAAGGGGATCTGCTCGGTCAGCGCGATGACGGTGGTCGTCCGGTTGATGCCCTGCACCTCGAGGATCTTGTTCAGGACCTCCTGGAGGTGGTCGTTGGAGCGGGCCACCACCCGGCAGTGCAGGTCGTCGGCCCCGGTGGTGGCATGGGCCTCGAGCACCTCGGGGATCTCCATCAGGTGGGCGACCACGTCCTCCAGCCGGCCCTGGGCGATGTCGAGATGGGTGAAGGCGAGGACTCCGTAACCCATGGCTTTCAGGTCCAGGTGGGGCCCGAAGCTGGTGATGACTCCGGACGCGACCAGGCGGTCGACATGGGCCTGGGCGGTTCCCCGGGCCACATGGGCCCGGCGCGACAGCTCGAGCATCCCGATGCGGGGCCCTTCCGAGAGCACCCGCAGCAGGCGCCAGTCGACTGGTTCCAGGCTCTCCGCCACGGCCGGGACGCTAGCTCCGGCTCCGGGGGTTGAACAATCTGTCCGTTTTGTACGTGTATGGTGAGATATTCAAGGACAACTTGTCTATCTGCCGAACATATTATTGACAGAAACGCCTAAAAATTATCCACTCAACTGGGCAACGATGCCTGAAGGGAAGGAGTGGCAATGGAGACTCGCACCGCTGAGGACCTCGACTCATTCCGGGCTCGGGTGGAAGCGCTCGTCCATCAGCACCCCGTGGTGGTGGACAACACCTACACGGGCTGGTTCGCCCAGGGTGATGCCAGCGCCGACGAGGTCCGCCACCTGGCCGTGCAGTTCTCCGTGTTCAGCCACCTCTTCGTCGAGGCCCAGCTGCGCAAGGTGATCAACGCCGCCGACATCGACTCCTACCGCGCCGGCAAGGAGATCCTGATGAACGAGCTGGGGGTGGTCTTCCGGTCGGGGAGCGGTCCGGCCGTCTCCGACACCGACGTGGACCCCGACATCGTCGGCACCGATGGCACCGTCGACGGCGGCCGCTTCCGCTTCGCCGCCGCCCACTTCGAATGGCTCCTGCGTTTCGGTGCCGCCCTCGGGCTGTCCTTCGACGACATGGGCAAGCGCCGCCACGGCACCACCTCCACCCTGTTCTTCTGCGACGAGCTGCTGCGCATCTACGGCTCCGAGGACGCCTCGATCGCCGAGGGCGCCTCCTACGCGGTGGAGAACTGGGCCGCCGCCGGGTTCTGGAAGGAGCTCATCGCCGGCCTGCGGGCGTACAAGGCCCGGGAGTGTCCCGACCTGCCGCTCGGCTTCTGGATCTGGCACGACAAGATCGAGGACCAGCACGCCGCGCACACCGCCGACGAGCTGGCCGAGGCCTACTTCCGCCCCGACTTCGACGAGGAGCGCTTCTGCGCCGGCGCGGTCGAGATGCTCGACGGGGTCAAGGCCTTCTGGGATGGGCTCGACCGCGATCGCATGAGGACGAGGAGGGTGGCATGAGTCTCACCGGCGACCGCCTCCGGGCCGCACACCCTGTTTCCGGGGACACCCCGCACCCCGGGCCTGCCCTGCGCCTGGGTGGCATCGACCACCTCGAGTTCTGGGTGGGCAACGCCCGCCAGTCGGCAGCTTTCTTCGCCTCCGCCTTCGGCTTCGAGATCGTGGCCTACGCCGGCCCCGAGACCGGCGTGGCCGACCGGGCGTCCTACGTGCTGCGCCAGGGTGACATCCGCTTCGTGGTCACCGCCGGCCTGTCGCCCGACTCGCCCGTCACCGCCCACGCCCGGGCCCACGGCGACGGAGTGCGCGATCTCGCCTTCGTGGTCGACAACGCCGCCGTGGCCTACGAGACCGCCCTGGCCCGGGGCGCCACCGGCCTGGTCGCCCCCTGGGTCGAGTCCGATCCTGACGGCCGCATCGTGCGCGCCACCGTCGCCACCTACGGCGACACCCGGCACACCTTCGTGGAGCGGGCCGACTACACCGGCCTCTTCGCTCCCGGCTACCAGGCCGCCGAGCTGCGCCCGCCGGTGGGCCCGGCCGTCGGCCTGGTCCGCGTCGACCACGTGGTGGCCAACGTGGAGCTCGGCCGCCTCGAGGCCTGGGTCGACTACTACGCCCGCATCTTCGGCTTCGACCAGCTGATCCACTTCGACGACGAGACCATCTCGACCGAGTACTCGGCGCTCATGTCGACCGTGGTGTGGGACGGCTCGAAGGTCGTGCTGCCCATCAACGAGCCCGCCACCGGCCTGCGCCGCAGCCAGATCCAGGAGTACCTCGACTGCTACGGCGGCCCCGGGGTGCAGCACATCGCCCTGCGCACCGACGACATCGTCACCACGGTGCGGGCGCTGCGCGACCGCGGCATCCGCTTCCTGCGGGTGCCGGGCACCTACTACGAGGCGGCGATGGAGCGCATGACCGGGATCGACCTGCCCTGGGACGACCTCGCCGACCTCGGCATCCTGGCCGACCGCGACCACGAGGGCCACCTCCTCCAGGTCTTCACCGAGACCATCGGCGACCGGCCCACGCTCTTCTTCGAGATCATCCAGCGGGAGGGCTCCCGGGGCTTCGGCGCCGGCAACTTCAAGGCGCTGTTCGAAGCCATCGAGCGGGAGCAGGCCCGCCGGGGCAACCTCTAACCGGTCCTCCCGGGCCCCGCCCCCACCCCCTAACGTTCCGGGCGTGGGACGGCGCGCCCTGTGCTTCCTGGTTGTGGGGATGGCAGCCGTGGCCGGGTGCGCCCGGGCGGGGGACGGCGCCGAGGCCAACGAGAAGCCGGCGGAGACAACCGGGTGGCCCACCATCGCCTTCCTCCTGCCCGAGACGAAGACGGCCCGCTACGAGACGCAGGACCGGCCGCACTTCGACGCCAACGTCCGCCGGCTCTGCCCCGAGTGCCGCCTGCTCTACAGCAACGCCAACCAGGAGGTGGCGACGCAGTCGTCCCAGGTCGACGCCGCCCTGGCCAACGGAGCCGATGTGCTGGTACTCGACCCCGTCGACTCCCGGGCCGCCGCGGCCATGGTGCGCAAGGCCCGGGCGGCGGGCGTGGCCGTCGTCAGCTACGACCGGCTCATCCTCGACAGCCCGGTCGACCACTACGTGTCCTTCGACAACATCAAGGTGGGCGAGCTGCAGGCGCGCACCCTGATCGACCGGCTGCGGGAGCTGGGCCGGGCCACGGGCACCGTCGTCCTGATCCACGGGTCGCCCACCGACAACAACGCCGGCCAGTACAAGCGGGGCGCCCGGCAGGCCCTGGAGCGGAGCGCGCTGGTCCTGGGTGCGGAGTACGACACCCCCGACTGGAGCCCGGACAAGGCGCAGCGCCAGATGGAGCAGGCCGTCACCAAGCTCGGCCCGGAGGCGATCGCCGGCGTCTACGCCGCCAATGACGGCACCGCCGGTGGGGCCATCGCCGCCATGAAGGCCGCCGGCTTCACCCGGCTGCCCCCGGTGACCGGACAGGACGCCGAGCTCGAGGCCGTCCAGCGCATCCTGTCGGGTGAGCAGTACATGACCGTGTACAAGGCCATCGCCAAGGAGGCGGCGGCCGCCGCCGCCCTGGCCGTGGCCCTGGCCCGCGGCCAGTCACCGCCGGCGGGCCTGATCAACGGCGACGTGCCCAACGGCGCCGGCCGGGTCCCCTCCGTGCTGCTCGAACCGGTGGCCGTCACGGTGGCCAACCTGGCCGCCACCGTGTTCGCCGACGGCTTCTGGACGCCGGAGCAGGTGTGCACCGAGCGGCTGGCCGACGCCTGCCGGGCGGCCGGCATCGGCTCGCCGGGAGCGAGCTGAGGATGGAGGTGGCCGTGCCCACCACGCCCGCCTGGCGGGAGCGGCTGACCCGCCTGGCCGGAGGCCGGCGCGACCTGGGGCCGATCCCCGTGCTGGTCGGCCTGGGGATCATCTGGGCCATCTTCTGGGCCGCCAACCCCCGGTTCCTGAGCGCCGTGAACCTCACCAACCTGATGCTCCAGATCGCCACGCTGGTGACCATCGCGGTGGGCGTGGTGCTCATCCTCCTCGTCGGGGAGATCGACCTGTCGGTGGCGGCGGTGAGCGGGTTGTCGGCGGCGGCCATGGCCGTCCTCAACATCAAGCACGGCGTGGCCGCCCCGCTGGCCATCGCCGCCGGACTGGGGCTGGGCGCGGCGGTGGGGGCGGTGCACGGCTTCTGGGTGACCCGGCTGCGGGTCCCGAGCTTCGTGGTCACCCTGGCCGGGTTGGTGGCCTGGAGGGGGACCTCCCTCTACGTGCTGGGCGACACGGGCTCGCTCACCGTCGACGATCCCGGCATCACCCGGCTGACCGACTCCTATTACCCCGCCGGCGCCGGTTGGGCGATGACCGTCGGCGTGCTCGGCGCCGGGCTCTGGCTCGGCCACCGCCACGCCCGCCGGCGCTCCCAGGCCGGGCTGGCCTCCGAGCCGCTCCTCACCCGGTCGGTGCGGGCGCTGGGCCCCGGCCTGGTGGTGGCGGCGGCGGTGGCGGTGTTCAACGCCGACCGGGGCCTGCCCCTGATCGTCGTGTTGTGCGTGGCCTTCGTGGCCGGCGTCGACTTCCTCGTGACCCGCACCCGCTTCGGGTGCCACGTGCTCGCCGTCGGCGGCAACCCCGAAGCGGCCCGCCGGGCCGGCATCCCCGTGGACCGGGTGCGCCTGACCGTCTTCCTGATCGGTTCCACCATGGCCGCCGCCGGCGGGATCCTGGGGGCGTCCCGCCTGCTGTCGGTCAACCAGAACTCCGGCTCCGACGACCTGCTGCTCAACGTCATCGCCGCCGCCGTCATCGGCGGCACCAGCCTCTTCGGGGGCCGGGGCTCGGCCTGGTCGGCGTTGCTCGGGGCGCTCGTCATCGGCTCCATCTCCAACGGGATGGACCTGCTGGCGGTGTCGTCGTCGGCCAAGTTCGTGGTCACCGGGGCCGTCCTCCTGGTGGCGGCCACCGTCGACGCCACCGCCCGTCGCAAGGTGGTCGAGCAGCGCTCCTGACCCACGCCCGAGGGCGCGGAACCGGGCAGACTTGGGGCGTGAATCCGGTGCCGGCGCCCGTGTTGTGCGTGGAGGGACTGGTCGTCGACTACGGCGCCCACCGGGTGCTCGACGGTGTCGATCTCGAGGTGGGGGCGGGCGAGGTCGTCGCCCTGGTGGGGGAGAACGGGACGGGCAAGACGACGCTCGTCCGCTGCGTGGGCGGGATGCTCAAGCCCACCGCCGGTACCGTCGTCATCCCCGGTCCCGGCCACGTCGCCGTCGTGTGGCAGGACCTGGCCCTGTGCGACAACCTCGACTCCGTGGCCAACGTCTTCCTGGGCCGGGAGCGCCGCTTCCCCGACGAGGCCGCCATGGAGGCCGAGACCCGCCGCCTCCTCGACCATTTCGGCGTGGGGGTGACCAACCTCCGCCAGCCGGTCGGCCTGCTCTCCGGTGGCCAGCGTCAGGTGCTGGCCGTGGCCCGGGCCACCGCCGACCACCCGGGTCTCCTCGTCCTCGACGAGCCCACCTCGGCGCTGGGGATCGCCGCCGCCCGCCGGGTCGACGCCCTGGTGCGCGAGCTGCGGGCCGCCGGCACCGCCGTCCTGTTGGTCTCCCACCGGGTGGAGCAGGTCTTCGACCTGGCCGACCGGATCCTGGTGCTGCGCCAAGGGAAGGTGGTGGCCGAGACCACGCCCGTCGAAGCCCATCCCGACGAGGTCGTGGCCCTCATGGAAGGTGTCGAGGTCGAGTCGACGGCCCGCCGCCAGCTCCGCCGGCTCCGGTGCCTGGTCGACCAGCTGGCCGGCGTGGAGCCGACGTCGTCGCTGCCCATCATCGTCTCGGCCGCCGCCGCCGCCCTCGGGGTCGGGCAGCTGTGCGTGCACCTGCTGTCCGGGCCCGAGCCCCGGCGGCTGCGGCGCTTCGCCGCCGTCGGACTGGCCGAGCC
>JBOGFE010000567.1:0-5004 GCA_050741935.1 Acidimicrobiia bacterium
GGCCGGCATCTACGGGATGAACTTCGAGAACGTCCCCTGGGACGGGAAGACGCAGGGGTTCGTCTTCGCCCTCGCCCTCATGGCCGTCTGCACCCTCGTGCTCTACCGCCTGTTCCGGCGCCGCGACTGGCTGTAGCTCCCGGCCCGAACGCTCAGGCGATGGTCCGGTCGGCGCCCGGGGCCACCGGGACGAGCTCGACCTCGCCCGTCTCCTCGTCGTCGACGAGCAGGAACCCGCACAGGTCGGCCAGCACGGGGTGGCCCTCGTCCGGGCCGACGGCGATGAGGGCGTCGCCGCCCTGGAGCTGCACCCGGCCCCGGGGCCGGTAGAGGTAGCGCCCGCCCCGGCGGACGGCCAGCAGGTAGAAGCCGGTCTCCAGCTCCAGGTTGGCCTCGGCCAGGGTCTGCCCGTCGAGGGTGGAGCCCTCGGCCACCGGCACCCGGACGATGACCTCGTCGCTCTCGCCGAAAGCGAAGGCCAGCACCGGGTGGATCTCCTCGCCCTTCTCGACCAGCCAGACCATGGCCTGGGCGGCGTCACCGATCTCCTCCGCGGCCTGGCCGAGGTGGAGCAGGCCCCGGAGCGCGGAGGGGTCGAGGGTGTCGGCCGCGCCCCGCAGCACCCACACCTCGAGGCGCTCCTTCATCTCGTCGAGGCGGTCCTCGAGGTGGTTGACCTCGGCGGCCAGACCCTGGTCGTTGAACAGCACCGCCGAATAGGCCAGCCCCACGGCCACCTCGGAGATGTTCTTCATCTCCACCAGGACGTCGACGGCCCGGTCGAGGTCGGTGAGCACGGTCTCCTCGGGCAGCATGCCCGCACGCCATTCGGGCGCCCCGGCCAGCTCCCGCAGCTCGGGGATGCCGGCCGACGGGCCCCGAAGGATGAGGACGTCGTTGGGCAGCAGCACCTCGTCGCCGTCGGGGTCGATGGTCCACTCCTTGCCCCGGCGCAAGGCCACCACCCGCATCCCCACCTCGGTGGGCAGCTCCAGGTCGGCCAGGGCCCGGTGGGCCATGGCCGAGTCGGTCCGCACCCGGACCCGGTGGGAGACCTCCTCGGCGGCAGCCAGGTCGGCCACCAGGGCGTTGGGGATCCCGAGGCGGTGGGTGACGATCCGGGCCACGTCCACGGCGGCGTTGGCCAGCTGCTCGATGGACGAGACGATCTGGAGGACGCCCGCCATCTGCTCGGCGTCGCGGGGGGAGCGGGCGGCCAGCACGCAGACGGCGCGCATCTCGTGCACCAGCGTCGAGAGACGCTCCTCCAATTCGACGACCTCCTCGGCCATGCCGGGGTCGCCGAAGAACAGGGCCGCGTACCCGAGGTCGACCATCAGTTCGGAGGTGTCCTTCGCCTCCGAGAGCATGGCCTTCAGATTTCGTGGTGGTCGCTCGTCCATCACCAGTCCGGCAAAAGGTGACGGCGCCCTGCTGGGCGCCAGGTCACACCACGCCCAGCATAACAAGGGCCAGAACGAGGGCGAATGCGCCCAACAGGTCGAGCGAGCTGGTCACGGCGGGAATGCCGAAGTTGTCGGGGTCGAGCCCGAACCGGTAGGCGGCCACCGCCCCGTAGTACGCCACCACCACGGCGCCCGCCGTCACCAGAATCCCGGCCACCTGCGTCACCCCCAGCATCTCGAGGAGACCGGGACTCTCCTGGCCGGTGACCACGGAGGCGAGGTCGGCGGACAGGCCGACCAGGAGGAACACGGGCACGGCGTAGACGATGATCAGCAGCACGTCCTCGCCGACGGGCCGCAGCGAGAACCGGTTGGGCTGCATGAGGCCCAGGTGGAGCTTGGTCGACACCCGCGAGGACAGGATGCCCCCCAGCGCCCCCGACGCCTCCAGGAAGGGCGGGATGAGGATGAGGAGGGCGGGGAAGACGAGGAACTGCTCCAGGCGCTTCTCGATGGCGAGACCGGCGATCACGTCGACGAAGCCGGCCACGGCCAGCACCGGCAGCGACTCCCTCAGGATCCGCCGCAGGGCCCGGCGCTGCGAGCGCAGCCCCAGGACCAGGGCGCCGGCGCCGGTGGCGGTGCACACCAACGCCACCGCCGGGGTGAACCAGGCGTAGCCGACCAGGTAGGTGGCGACGAACAGGGCCGGGAGGGTGGCCACGTCGCCGGCGGCGGTGACGATGGGGGCGGCCACGTTGTCGAGGTCCCACTCCCGCCGCACGCTGGCTTCGGCCACGGCCACGGTGATGACCAGGACCACGACCGACGACAGGGCACCCCCGACCACGGAGATGACGACGAAGTCGACGATGGAGATGGCCCCCGGCAGCGAGAAGGCGATCGACACCCCCTTGGCCATGACGGCCAGCAGCAACGACACGGTGAGGCTGAGGACGATGGAGGCGGCGATGTTCTGGCCCACCAGCGTGTCGAGCCGCCTCGAGACGCTGAAGGTGCCGGCCCGGATGGAGGTCCCCAACCGGCTGCCCAGCGCCCCGAAGATGTTGCCCCGCATCCCGATGGCCGCCGGTACCAGCAGCAGGAGGCCGGGAAGTCGCTCGAGGGTGTCCTCGATGCTGCCCAGGGTCAGGCCGGCGAGGAAGCTACCGCCACAGGCGATGAGCAGGGCCACGAAGCCCTGCCGGAGCGCGTCGGCATCGTCCCGGAGCCGGGACGAGAAGCGCGCCCCGACGGCGCGCCACGACTGCAGGCGCCAGGGTCGCTGCATTGGGTCTCGGCGGCTCGGCCGTCATGCCTCCCTCCTTGGGAACGTCTTCCAGGCTACCGGGCGGCGGCCCCCGTCCCGTGGCCCCGGGCCGTATCGTGAAGGGGACATGGAGCTGCTCGACATCCTCACCCTGGCCGTCCTGGCCTACGTCGGAGTCCGCCTGGTCGACGCCGCCCGCCAGTCCGTCAGCCAGCGGTCGCACGTGTGGGACGTGCTGTCGGGCTTCCGCCTCCGCCACTTCCTCTACGCCGGGCCCGTCCTCGTCGCCGTGGTCCTCACCGCCCTGCTCCTCTTCCAGGTCCCGGGGCTGTCCTTCGGCTGGTGGACGGCCATCGGGGGCGAGGGCAACCCCGTCTTCGGTACCGCCCGGCCCAGCGCCGTCGGTCCCCTCGACCACGTCCTCCCGGTGGTGTTCGGGGTGCTGCTCCTCCTGGGCCTGCCCCTGCTGGTGGAAGGCGAGGAGTGGGTGTTCCGGCGGGGGGCGGAACACCGCAGCCGCGGCGCCAACCTGTGGCGGGCGGTGCTCTTCGGCCTGGTCCACGCGCTGGTCGGGGTGCCCCTCGCCGCCGCCCTCGCCCTCTCCGTCGGCGGGGTCTACCTCACGTGGCGGTACCTGGTGGTGTGGCGGGAGACGAGCTCGCCGCGGCTGGCCCTGCTCGAGTCGACCCGGGCGCACCTGGCCTACAACCTGGTGATCGTGGCCCTGGTGCTGGCGGCCTTCCTCGTCGCCTAGGTGATGCCGAGGGCGACGATGGTGACGATGAGCGCCACCGCCCCCAGGAAGTCCACCGACGAGGTGACCACGGGCACGCCGTAGGTGTCGGGGTCCAACCCCAGGCGGAACGAGGCGATCGTCCCGTAGTAGGCCACCGCCACCACGAAGGCGACGGCCGCCGCCCCACCCAGCATGGACGCCGCCGTCATGTCGAGGAGCCCGGGGCTGGCCTCGTGGAGGACGACGGCGGTCAGGTGGGCGCCGACGGCGTTGAAGAGGAACACCGGCGCCCCGAGCAGGAACACCGAAGCGCCGTCGAGCCGGGCCTCCCGGGAGGGCAGGGCCCGGGCTTCGAGCAGGCCGAGGTGGAGCTTGGTCGACAGCCGGGAGGACAGGATGCCGCCTAGGGCACCGGCCGAGGAGATGAAGGCGGGCAGGAGCACGAGGAGGGCGGGGAAGCGGGCGAAGACGTCCAGACGGCGCTCGATGGCCACCCCGGCCAGCGTGGAGAGGAAGGCGGCCACGAGCAGGATGGGCGTGGACTCCCGCACCACCTGACGCAGGATCGGGCGGTGGGACCGCCAGGCGACGGCCAGGCCCACCAGGGCGAGGACCCCGACCACGAGCCCCAGGGTCGAGGCGAAGAACCGCACGGTCAGGGCGAAGGTGGCGAGCCACAGGGCGGGCAGGGTGAGGACGTCGCCCAACGTCGACACCAGAGGGGCGTTCACGTTGTCGAGGTCCCAGCCGTAGCGCGCCGAGCCCGCGGCCAGCGCCACGGTGCCGGCCAGCACCGCCGCCGACGCCAGCATCCCGCCCAGGATGGACACCAGGGCCAGCTGGAAGAGCGAGATGGTGCCTTCGATGTGCAGGCCCACCGCCACCACCTTGGCGGCCGCGGCCACGAAGAAGGACATGGCCAGCGTGAGGACCAGGGCGGCGGTGACGTTCTGGCCCAGCAGGCCGGCGGGCCGGAACGTGAGGCGGAACATCCCGGCGTGCACGGCGGTGGACAGCCGGTTGCCGAGCGCCGAGAAGACGTTGCCCCGCAGCCCGATGGCGGCCGGCACCAGGACGAGCAGGCCGGGGTAGCGCTCCAGCGTCGGGGTGATGGACCCGAGCACCGCCCCAGCCACCAGGCTGGTCGACGAGTTGAGGCCGAGAGCCACCAGGCTCTGGCGCACGGCCCCGGGGCTGGGTCCCAACAGACCGACGAGCCGGACCGGGAGCCGGCGGAGGAGCCGGAGCGGGCGGGTCCGCCCTGAGCGGGGACTGAGGCGTCGCAAGGTTCCAAGGGCGCCCCGGACTCGGGGGGGGCGCCGGGAATCTAGCCAAGCCGGACAAATGCTCCGTGTCGGTCGCGGTCGGCCACCCGGGCGGCCGATGACAAGACCATGGGACCTAGGCCCGCGCCCGGGGGGCACCGGAGGTGGGTGGCGACGCTCGTCGCCGCCTTCGCCGCCGTGGCCGCCGGCCAGGCGTCGGTTCCGGTCCAGGCTGCGACGGCCACCGGCGGGTCCGCCGCCGCCGGCCTGCTCGTCCGCTTCAAGCCCGGTGTGGCCGACTCCGCCGCCGCCGCCGCCGCCCCGGCC
>JBOGFE010000568.1:0-11653 GCA_050741935.1 Acidimicrobiia bacterium
GAGTGGTCGACTTCACTGCCGTCCGCCCGAGCTGGAGGACGGCCAGGGCGACGACGGCGAGGACCACCGGCTTGATCCCCTCGAAGACGTCGTCCAGGGCCGGGGTGGTGCCGTACCGGACATAGGCCCAGGCCAGGACGCCCACCACCGCGGCCGCCGGAGCGATGAAGGCAACCCCCGCCACCACCAGGCCGGGAAGGCCCGCCCGCCGCCGCCCCACGTACATGGCCACCTCGGTCGACGTGGGGCCGGGAATGGCGTTGCTGGCGCCGACCAGGTCGAGGAACTCGTCGTCGGTCAGCCATCCCCGCCCCTCGACGACCTCACGGTGCATGAGGGCGATGTGAGCCGCCGGCCCCCCGAAGGCGGTGAGGCTCAGGCGCCCGAAGAACCGGGCGAGCTCGACGAGCCGGGCGCGGGGGGAGCCCATCCGCCCGAAGCTAACCCGAGGGCGTCGAAGATGGCCGCCCGTGACTCCCCGAACCAGTCGAGGGCTTCCGGGTTGGCCAGGCTGTTCCGGCTGGCCACGGTCTCGGCCGCCGCCCCCATCAGCAGCCGCTTGACCGGGATCTCGAGCAGCTTGCCGGTCAGCGTCTTGGGCAGCTCGCTCACCTGGAAGATCCGGTTGGGCACGTGCCGGGGCGAGCACTCGGTCCGGATGGTGGCCTTGATGCGATCGGCCAGGCCTTCGGTCAACTCGATCCCGGGGGCGAGCACCACGAACATCGGCATGACGCCCACGCCGTCCTCGCTGGGCAGGTCCACCACCAGGGCGTCGACGACCTCGGGCAGGGTGAGGACGGCCCGGTACAGCTCGGCCGATCCCATGCGCACCCCGCCCCGGTTGATGGTGGCGTCGCTGCGGCCGTAGAGGATGCCGCTGCCCCGCGGCGTCAGCTCCAGCCAGTCGCCGTGGCGCCACACCCCCGGGTAGACGTCGAAGTAGGCCTCCCGGTAGCGGCGCCCGTCATCATCGCCCCAGAAGCGGATGGGCATGGCCGGCGACGGCTTGGTGACCACCAGCTCGCCGGTCTCACCCACCAGGGGCTGGCCCTTCTCATCCCATGACTCGACTGCCACCCCGAGGCACCGGGTCTGCAGCTCGGCGGGGTACACGGGCAGCCAGGGCACCCCGCACAGGAAGGGGCCGGCCACGTCGGTGCCGCCGCTCGAGGAGTTGAGCCAGATGTCCGGACCCAGCTCCCGGTACACCCACTCGAACCCGTCGGTGGACAGCGAGGACCCCGTCGACCCCACCGCCTGGAGGGCGGAGAGGTCACGCCTCTCCCGGGGGTGCAGGCCGGACTTCAAGCACGACACGATGTAGCTCGCGCTGGTGCCGAAGAGAGTCATGCCCGTCTGCTCGGCCAGGTCCCAGAGCACGCCGAGGTCGGGGTAGCCGGGGTTGCCGTCGTAGATGATGATCGAGGCCGGGGTGAGCAGGCCGGCGAGGACCACGTTCCACATCACCCAACCGGTGGTCGTGAACCAGAACAGCCGGTCGCCATCCTTGGCGTCGAAGTGGAAGTGCATGTACTTGAGCTGATCGATGAGCATCCCGGCGTGGGAGTGGACGATCGGCTTGGGCAGCCCGGTGGTGCCCGAGGAGTAGACGACCCACAGGGGATGGTCGGAGGGGACGGGTTCGAAGCTGAGCTCGGCACCCGGTTGCTCGAAGTCCTCCCATGCCACCGTGTCCCGCAGTCCGTCCGTGCCGGCGCCGGGATCGAGCAGGCGCAGGAGGACGGTCGTCCGCACCGACGGCAGCGCCTCCTGGAGGGCGGCCACCTCGGCCCGACGCGAGAAGTCCTTCCCGCCGTAGCGGTAGCCGTCCACCGCCAGCAGCACCCCCGGTTCGATCTGGGCGAAGCGGTCGACCACGCTGCGGACCCCGAAGTCCGGCGAGCAGGCCGACCAGATGGCGCCCAGGCTCATGACGGCCAGGCCGGCGGCCATGGCCTCGGGGACGTTGGGCAGGTAGGCCGCCACCCGGTCGCCGGGCCCGACGCCCGCTGCCCGCAGCCCTGCGGCCACCGCCGCCGTGCGGGCTCGCAGCTCACCCCAGGTCCACTCCGCCGGCGGGTTTCGCTCCGAGGCGAACCGGATCGCGACGGCGCTGTCGTCCTTGTGGCGGAAGATGTGCTGCGCGTAGCTGAGGCGGGCGCCGGGGAACCAGGCCACGCCCGGCATCTCGCCGCCGGCCAGCACGGCGTCGTAAGCGGGGTCGGCCTGGACGTCGAAGTACTCCCACAGCGAGGCGTAGAAGCCCTCCAGGTCGTCGACCGACCACTGCCACAGGGCGTTGTAGTCGTAGTCGTCGAAGCGCCGGCCCTTCGCCTCAGCCAGCCACCGGTGATAGCGGGTCAGCTGGGCGCGGGCCCGGCGCTCCTCGGACGGGACCCACAGGGGATCAGGCGAAATGGGGGATGACCTTCTCGCCGAACAGCTTGATGGCGTCGAGCGCCTGCTTGTGGTCGGGGCCGTTGGGGTGGCGGAAGCGCATCACGAAGTAGTCGGTGTCGAGCTCGGCGTGCCACTTCTCGATCTGCTCGATGCAGTCCTCGGGGGAGCCCATGATGAACCGGTTGGGCGCCACCTTGTCGAGGGTGAACTCGTCGGGCGACTTGAGCTCCTTGAGCCACGGGTCGACGGTGTCGTTGTAGCCGCCGACGTCGTAGTAGAAGCGGTGCGACGTCATGACGTACTCGCCGTACTCGGCCACCGCCTGCTCCGAGGTGGGCGCCACCCAGCACTCCCGCAGCACGGTGATGCCCGGGGTCTGGTCGTTCTCCTCCGCCGACTTCCGGTAGATGTCGGCGAACATCTTGAACGTGTCGAGGGTGTTGATCACGTCGGTGATCCAGCGGTCCCCGATGCGGCCCGCCCGCCGCAGGCCCTGGGGGGTCCACGCCGCGCACCAGATCTGAGGCCGGGGCTTCTGCACCGGCTTCGGGGTGACGTTGACCTTCTCGTAGCTGTGGTGCGTGCCCTGGAAGTTCACATCGCTCTCGGTCCACGCCCGCTGGAGGAAGAGGACGGCGTCCTCGAACAGCGTCCCCCGCTGGGTCATGTCCACGCCGAAGGCGGTCAGGTCCTCGGCGACGTAACCGGCGCCCAGGCCCAGCTGCATGCGGCCGCCGGAGATGACGTCGAGCAGGGCGGTGTCCTCGGCCAGGCGGACGGGGTCGTAGAGCGGGGCGAGAGCCACGCAGGTTCCGACCTTGAGCGAGGTCGTCTCCCGGGCGACGGCGGCAGCCACCATGATCGGGTTGGGGAAGTAGCCGTCGGGCTGCTGGTGGTGCTCGGTGATCATGCACGAGTCGAAGCCGACCGATTCCGCCATCTGCGCCTCGGCCACGATCTCCTCGAAGACGCGGACCATGTCCTCCCCGGCGGGCCAGTCCTCGGTGATGGGGAAGATTCCGAACTTGATCTCGGCCATCGGGCATCTCCTTCCGGCGGGCCTCGCGCCCGGTCAGATGGGGGCAGCCCAGCGACGCTACGCAGCCTGGCCGGAAGGCTCAATGGGGAAGGACATAAGGTTGGCCCGGGACCCGTTGTGGCTTGCCACAACTCCGAACGTCAGTCGGACAGGCCGAGCAGGCGGGCCGCGGTGCCACCCAGGATGGCGTCCCGGTCCTCCTCCGTCAGCCCCGGCAGCTTCTCTACCAGCCCGACGGGGTCGTCGTAGCCCATGTCGTAGGGGTAGTCGGTGCCCACCACCACCCGGCCTGCGCCCATCTGCTGGATCAGGAAGCCGAGGTGAGCCGGGTCGTAGACCAGGCAGTCGACGTAGATCCGGCGCAGGTAGTCGCTGGGCGGCCGGTCGGGGATGTGGTGGCGCCCTTCCGGCCGCCGGCTCCAGGCGTGGTCCATGCGGGAGGCGTAGAACGGCAGGTAGCCGCCGCCGTGGACGACGCACAGCTTGAGCGCCGGGTTCTCCTCGAAGACCCCCCCGTGGATCATGCGGGTGACGGCGATGGTGGATTCCAGCGGGTTCCCGATGACGTTGGTCAGGTAGTAGTCCATCAGCCGCTCGGCCTGGGTGAAGCCTTGCGGGTGGAGGAGCACGAGGACGTCGAGCTCACAGGCGGCGGCGAAGAAGGGCCGGAACCGCCGGTCGTCGAGGTCGAGGCCGTTGACGTTGGTGCAGATCTCCACGCCCCGCAGCCCGAGGTGGCGAACAGCATGGTCGAGCTCGGCCACGGCGCCGTCCACGTCCTGGAGGGGGACGGTGGCGAGGCCGGCGAACCGGTCGGGGTGGTGGGCCACGATGCCGGCCAGGTGCTCGTTCTGGAGACGGGCCAGCCTCCGGCCGAGCGCCGGGTCGGCCCAGTAGTAGTACTGCGGCGGCGCGACGGAGAGCACCTGGAGGTCGACGCCCATGCGCTCCATGTCCTCCAGGCGCCGGGCCGGGTCGGTCAGCTGGGGCACGATGGCGGCGAAGTGGGCGGCGTTGTAGGCCCGGGTCTCCTCCCCGGCGTAGAAGCTGAAGGGGTCCGTCAGGGGCGAGGCCAGACCCTCGACGAGCTGCTGGCAGGCCGGCGTGGCGATGTGGTTGTGGAGGTCGATGACCCGGGGGGTGGGCATGGGAGGGGCGACCCGCTCAGGGCCCGTCGAGGACGGTCTCGATGAGGAAGGCGAACTGGACCTGGAGCAGCGTCTGGGGGTCGTGGCAGTCGATGCCCAGCAGCTCCTCGATGCGCCGCAGCCGGTAGCTGATGGTGTTGGGGTGGACGATGAGGGCCTCGGCCGTCGCCGCCGCCGAGAAGCCGCAGCGCAGGAAGGCCCGTAGGGTCTCCACCAGCATCGTGTCCCGCCGGCCGTCGTAGTCGTAGAGGGGTCCGAGGACCGAGCGCATGAACTCGATCAGCTCCTCGGGGCGCTTCACCTGGAGCAGCAGCCGGTAGATGCCCAGGTCGCCGAGCGCCACCACCCGGTCCCGGCTGCCGGCCCGCTGGACGAGGTCGAGGGCCCCGGCGGCCAGCCGGTAGGCCTCGGCGTACTCGGCGACGCCGTGGCACGGCGGGCCGAGGCCCACCGACACGGAACCGACGTAGGCCTGGATCTGGCGACGCAGCATGTCGGCCAGCCCGGCCGCGTCGGGGCGACCCTCGCCGTGGGGCCAGAGCACGATGACGTCTTCGGCCCGGGCCGCCACCAGGGCGTTGCCGTCGACGCCCGACCCGTTGACCACGCGCTGCACCTGGGTGAGCAGCGAGCGTTGGAGCCTGGCCGCGCTGCTGGTCACCCGGGCCACGGGGTCCTCGTCGCCGGGATCGGGCCGGACGACGACCAGGGTGTGGGGGTCGCCCAGGTCGAGCCCGAACTGCGCGGCCCGGGCCAGGGTCGAGCTCCGGTCGCCGCGGATGTCGGCGTCGAGGAGATCGTCGAGGAAGTCCCGGGACAGACGCCACTCGACCTCCTGGGCGGTGCGCAGCCTCGACACCGCCAAGGCCACCACCAGGGCGCCGCGCTCGAGGGCCCGGCGCTCGAAGGCGCCGAAGCCCCGGGCGGGGTTGAAGGCCCAGACCCAGCCGGCCAGCTCCTCGTCGAGGACGACCGGGGCGACGAGGGCCGGCGAGGTGCCGTCGCCGGCGGCCACCGCGACCGCTCCGTGCTCGACCCGGGCCTGCTGGAGGAGGGCCTCGACCCGGGGGTCCTGGCGGGCGGCCGCCCCCGGGAGGCGGTCGAGGTCCTCCCGCGCCACGGCGGCGCCGAGGGGATGCCCGGCCGGGTCCTCGATCAGGACGTCGCTGCCGAGGAAGCCGGCCAGCTCCCGCGTGATGCGGTCCAGGCTCTCGCCGGCCAGGAGCAGGCTCATGAGACCCCGGTAGACGTCCTCGCCCCGCCGGGTGATCCGGTGCTCCTCCTCCAGGGCGCGGATGCGCGCCTCCAGGCCGCCGCTCCGGTCCCGCTCGCGCTCGCGCAACACGCTCGACTCGATGGCCAGCGCGGCCTGGTTCGCCACCGTCTCCATGAGGACGACCTCGTCGGCGGCCCAATCCCGGGGCTGGCGGACGTAGCAGTTCAGCACCCCGAGCGATCCCTCGGAGGCCACCAGGGGCAGTGACAGGATCGACCGGTAGCCCTGTTCGGCGGCCACCGTCTCCCACTGGAGGCAGGTCGGGTCAGCCCGGATGTCCATCAGGACGACGGGCCGCTGGGTGCGGAAGGCCCGGCTGGAGGGGCCTTCGGATCGGGCACCGGGTCGGAGCAGCGGCGGCTTGGTGGCGTTGACCTCGGCCGCGTAGGACGGGCTGAGGCCGTAGAACCCACGGATGAGCAGCTTCTCGGCCGCCCCGTCGGGGAGGAGCACGGCGCAGAAGTCGTAGCCCGTCAACTGGACCACCGTGCCGGCGATCAGGTTCAGGAGATCGTCGCCGGGCAGGCCCTGGTTCACGGCCCGGACGAACTCGCAGGTGGCGTCGAGCCACGTCCGGAGGTCGGTTCCCGGTGCCGGCAGCTCCCGCAGCGTCACGATTGCCACCTTCGAAGGCCCACGACCGCCAACTTAAACGGTGGCTGTGGCGGGCCACAATCGCCGCCGGAGACTCTTGTCCCGACCCCCATGGCCGCCGGCGGCCTTCCTCCGTATCCTCGCCTCAACGAGGCGGTCTGCACACCCCCGGGAGCTCAAGCCATGGTGAAGCCGATTCTCCAGATCTACCCCGTCATCCCCGGCACCAGGACCGAGCGCGAGGAGATGCGCCCCATCGGGCGCCACGTCGAGCGCTACCACCAGACCCTCGAGGAGTGGCACGACATCGTGCGGGCCGCCGACCGCCTCGGGTTCTGGGGGGTGGCCACCGTCGAGCACCACTTCCACTCCGAGGGCTACGAGGTCGGGCCCGACCCCGGAGTGCTCAACGCCTACTGGGCGGCCATCACCGAGCGGGTGCGGATCGGCCAGCTCGGCTACGTGATGAGCGCCCAGAACCCCATCCGGGTGGCGGAGCAGACGGCCATCCTCGATCACCTCACCAATGGCCGGTTCTTCGTCGGCTTCGCCCGGGGCTACCAGTCCCGCTGGACCAACATCATGGGCCAGCACCTGGGGGCCAAGGCCACCCTGTCGCCCACCGGGCTGACCGAGGACAAGATGGCCGCCTGGACCGAGGAGCAGAAGAAGACCCGCTTCTCCGAAGACGTCACCAACCGGGAGGTCTTCGAGGAGCAGGTCGACTTCGTCTTCCGGGCCTGGGCCGACGACAGTGTCGAGTCCAAGGGCCGCTGGCAGATCCCCTACCCCTACGAGGAGGGGATCGACTGGACCATGACCGCGACCAAGGAGATCGGCGCGCCGGGCGAGATGGACGACGACAACCGGATCCGCCGGGTCAGCGTCGTCCCCGCCCCGCTCACCAAGCCCCACCCGCCGATCTTCGTGTCGTCCAACGCCAGCCTGGAGACGGTCCAGTACTGCGGGCCCCGGGGTTTCATCCCTGCCTACTTCACCAAGATCGAGCGGGCCGAGACCCATGCCAAGGCCTACCTCGAGGCCGCCCGCCTCGGGGGCCGGGAGTACGCCTACGGCCAGAACCAGGCGCTGGTGCGGTGGGGGAACATCGCCCCCTCCATGGAGCAGGCCCGGAAGAACGTGGAGGCGTGGGACGTCGACATCTTCCGCGACCTCTACGGCGGCACCACGCCGATGGCGTGGGACGACGCCAACCCCGTCGACTCGGTGCTGGCCAGCGGCCTGTGGGCCATCGGCACGCCCGAGCAGGTCCGCGACCACTACGTGGAGGAGTGGAAGCGGATGCCGTCCGAGTACGTGATCATCATCTACCACTTCGCCCAGCAACCGGTTGACTCGGTCATCGAGAACATGGGGATGTGGATGGAGCACGTGAAGCCCGCCCTCGACGAGCTGACCTCCCACTACGAGGACCAGAGCTAGGAGGGCGAGGGGATGGCCACGCAGATCGCGACCACGGCCACCGGCTTCGGCGGCGAGGAGATCATCCGGGACTACATCGGCAAGTACTCCAACTGGGGTCGCTGGGGTGACGACGACGAGCTCGGCGCCCTCAACCACGTCGGCCCGGACCAGATCACCGCCGCCGCCGGGCTGGTCCGGCAGGGCAAAGTGATCTCCATGTCGCTGCCCTACGACCTGTTCGGGCCCCAGGTGGGCGCCTTCCGGGCCAACCCGCTCAACCTGATGACCGCCACCGGCACCGACTACCTGAGCGGGCATCAGGACCCGCTGCCCGCCGACTGGGGCCCGGCCTACACCTTCGGCTACGCCGACGACGTCGTCGTCATGCCCAATCAGGCCGGCACCCAGTGGGACGGCCTGTCCCACATCTTCTTCGAGGGGAAGATGTTCAACGGCTACGACGCCGGCCTGGTCTCGGCCAAGGGTGCGGCCCGCTGTGGCATCGAGAAGTTCCGCCAGAAGATGGTGATGCGGGGCGTGCTGCTCGACGTCGCCCGCCACAAGGGTGTCGACGCCCTGGAGCCCGGCTACGCCATCACCGCCGAGGACCTCGACGCCACCGCCGCCCGCCAGGGGCTCGAGGTCCATACCGGCGACTGCGTGATCGTCCGCACCGGCCTGCTGGGTCAGCGCCGCGGCAAGTGGGGCGACTACTGCGGCGGCCCCGCCCCGGGGATGTCGCTCCACACCGCCCCCTGGCTGGCCGACCACGAAGTGGCGGCCATCGCCACCGACACGTGGGGCGTGGAGGTTCGGCCCAACGAGATCGAGCTGTTCCAGCCCCTGCACGTGGTGGCCCTGGTGCACATGGGCCTTCCCTTCGGTGAGATCTGGGACCTGGAGGCGATCGGGGAGGACTGCGCCGCTGACGGCGTGTACGAGTTCCTGCTGTCCGCCGCCACCCTGCCCATCACCGGGGCGTGCGGCTCGCCCCTCAACGCCTTGGCCATCAAGTAGCCCGCGCTGATGGACTGGACGCTCTCCGCCGAGCAGCGCCGGTGGCGCGATGTCGCCCGCGCCTACGCCACCGAGGTCGTCGCCCCCCGGGCCGACGAGCTCGACGCCAGGCACGATCCGGCCGAGTGCTTCTCCTGGGAGCTGGTGGAGGAGGCGTCCGACCGCGGGCTGCGCCTGGCGCCGCTGCCGCCCGACTTCGGGGGCGGCGGTACCGACTTCCTCACCAACGCCCTCATGCTGGAGGAGATCGCCTCCGCCGACCTGGGGACGTCGGTGGTGCTGGCCCAGACCTGGAAGTTCGCCCAGCTGGTCATGGAGGTGGGTACGCCCGACCAGCGGGAGCGCTGGCTCCGGCGGCTGGCGGCCAACCGCCGCGGTCTCCTGGCGGCCTCGTTCACCGAGCCCCAGGCCGGGTCGGACAACGTCCTCCCCTACGAGGGCGTCGAGGGGGGGATGAAGACCAGCGCCACCCGGGTTGACGGCGGCTGGGTCATCAACGGGCACAAGGCCTACATCTCGAACTCCAACCGGGCCGACACGATCCTGTGCTATGCCCGCACCCGGCCCGACCTGCCGGTCCGGGCCGGCGTGAGCGCCTTCATCGTCCCGGCCGACAGGCCTCAGGTCAGCTTCGGGCCCGTCCACGACAAGATCGGCGAGCGCCTGGCCAACAACGCCGAGATCTTCTACGAGGACGTCTTCGTCCCCGACGGCGACCTGCTGGGGGCCGAGAACCAGGCCCTGGCCGACGTGGCCCGGCTCCTGCGGGGTTCCAACGCCTACGCCGCCGCCTGCACCCTCGGTGTCGCCCGGGCCGCCTTCACCCGGGGACTGCGCTACACCCGCCACCGGGTCCAGGGCGGGGTCCCGATCATCGAGCACGGCGACATCGCCGCCGCCCTCGGGGAGATGTACGCCCGCCTGGACATGGCCCGCACCTACGTGTGGCGGGCGGCGTGGGCGGCCGACCACGCCGATCCCTTCGATCCCAAGCTGGCCGCGTCCCCCAAGCTCGTCGCCTCCCAGATCGCCTTCGACGTGGCCCGGGGGTCGCTCGAGATGTTCGGGGCCCTGGGCGTGATGCGGGAGACGGGCATGGCCAAGCTCCTGCGGGACGCCACGATCTTCCTCCACTCCGACGGGGCCAACACGGTCATGCGCAAGAAGATCGCCAACGACCTGCGGCGCCGGGCCGACCCCGACCTGGACCTCCTCTTCGACTGGTGATGCGGGCCGCCGTCCTCGACCGGTTCGGCGGCGAGGTGGCGGTCCGGGACGTCCCCGGACCGGAGGCCGGGCCGGGCGAGGTCGTGGTGGCCGTGGAGGCCTGCGGGGTGGGCCTGACCCTGGAACGGGCCCGCGCCGGCGCCCTCGGGGGAGCCACCCCTCGCATCGTCGGCCACGAGCTGGGCGGCACGGTCGCCGAGGTGGGACCGGGCGTGGACGACTGGGAGCCGGGCGACCGGGTGACGGCGTCGTTCTACCTGACCTGCGGGCTGTGCCCGATGTGCGCCGGCGGCCGGGAGACACTGTGCACGGACTGGCGGGGCTACGTCGGCGTCCATGTCGACGGTGCCCTGGCTGAGTACTGCACCCTGCCCGCCCGCAACCTCGTCGCCGTGCCCCCCGGAGTCGGCCTGGACGAGGCCGCCATCGCCGCCGACGCCATCGCCACGCCCTACCACTGCTTCACCGCCCGGGCCCCGCTCCGGCCGGGCCAGATGGTGGCGGTCATCGGTGCCGGGGGTGGGGTGGGGGTCCACATGGCCGCCATGGCCCGGGCCTTCGGCGCCCGGGTGGTGGCCATCGAGCGGGACGCGGCCAAGGAGCGGCGGCTCCGCCAGTGCGGCTTCGACACCGTCTGGAACCCGGGTGAGGAAAGCTCCTGGGCCGGCGCCCTCCTCCGGGACCTGGACGACTCCCCGGTCGACGTCTGTGTCGACATGGTGGCCTCGACCGCCACGCTGGCCAACGGCCTGCGGCTCGTGGGTCGGGCCGGGACGCTGGTGGTGGTCGGCTTCCAGCCCGGGGCGGTGCTGGCCCCCGACCCGGCCCGCCTCCTCCTCGACGAGATCGTGGTCACCGGGAGCCGATATGCCACCCGGGCCGAGATCGCCCGGACGCTCGATCTCGTCGCCCAGCGCCGGGTGGAGCCGGTGATCGGTGCCCGCTACACGCTGGAGGACACCGCCGAGGCCTACCGGGCCATGCAGGCCAACGAGGTGTTCGGCCGCATCGTCGTCGAGCGGAAATGAAGATCCGCATCGGGGTGAGCCTGGGCGTCGATGGCGACACCGATCCGGGCGTGCTCTCCGACGCCGTCGTCGCCATGGAGGAGCTCCGCTTCGACTCGCTGTGGCTGGCCGAGCGCACGACGACGACGACGCCGGACCCGGTGGCCGGCATCGCCTTTGCCGCCGCCCGGACCCGCAAGCTCAAGCTCGGCACCGGGGTGATCATCCTTCCGGGCCGCAACCCGGCGGTGGTGGCCAAGCAGCTGGCCACCCTGGACCGGCTGTCCGAGGGCCGCCTGCTGGTGACCTTCGGCCTCGGCGGCGAGCCGGCGGAGCGGGCCACCTTCCCGATCCCGCCGGGCTGTCGCCGGGCCGACGTGTTCGACGAGTCGCTCGACCTCGTGCGGGGCTACCTCAGCGACGGCGGCGTGGATGGCGTGGCCGTCCTCCCCCGGACGGTCCAGCAGCCGTTGGAGCTCTGGGTGGCGGGCACCGCGCCGGCCGCCCAGGCCCGGGC
>JBOGFE010000569.1:0-3565 GCA_050741935.1 Acidimicrobiia bacterium
CACGACCTGACCGCCACCGAGGAGCGGGTCGCCTCCCTGGTCGCCGCCGGATGGACGAACCGGGAGGTGGCGACGTCGCTGTTCATGAGCGTGAAGACCGTCGAGAGCAACCTGCGCCAGATCTTCCGCAAGCTCGGCGTCGTCTCCCGCCGGGAGCTGGCCCGCCTCGACCGTCCCTGGAGCGACACCCACCCGGGCTCCGAGCCGGACTCCCCGGCATCGGCGGGGACCGGGGATTCGGCGCCCTCATGACCCGGGGAGGGCGGTGACGAGTCGCCCGTTCCTTCGCCAAGCGTCGGCCAGCGCCGCGTTCTGATTCGGCGTGCTGCCGTAGGTGACGATCTCGTCTGCGCCGGCGTCGCGGAAACGTTGCAGGGTCTTCACGCCTTGGGCGACAGGCCCGAGGGCGCAGGACTGCTCCATCCACTCGTCGGGAACGAGGGATGCCGGGCCCAGCAACTGCGTGCGGTGGAAGCTGAGGTCGCTGACCGCCGTCCCCATGCCATCGAACTGCTCGTGGGCCCGCAGGCGGGCCAGCGGGGCGGGATCCCAGCCGTTGAGCTGCACGAGCATCTCCCCGTAACCCGGGGCGTCGAGGTAGGTGACCGCTCGGGCGTGAGCCAGGGCGCGGGTCTCGACCTCGTCGAGGTCCGGCGCCGTGATGACCGACTGGCAGACGCGAAGGCTGGAGGGGTCGCGGTCGATCCGTTCGCATTCGGCCCGCAGCCGGCCGACGATGGACTCCGTTGCCTCGGGCGTGAAGACGGGAGGAAGGAGGACCCCGTCGAAGCAGGCGGCCGCCGCCTTCGCCGCTCGGGCCTGCCCAAGGGTGCCGAACCACACGGGCGGGGCCTCGAGGTCGCCCACGTCCTCCAGCTGCATCTGGGGGAACTCGCCCAGGGGCCCCGAGTAGGAGACGCGCTCGCCCCGCCACAGCCGCCGCAGGATGCCGACGTAGTCGGTCAGCTCGGGGTAGCCGGCCATCCCCAGTCCGGCGCCGGAGAGCCAGCCGGGGTTCCCCCGCCCGATGCCCAGGACGAAGCGGGGACCGAAGGTGGCCTGCATCGTCGCCGCCATGCCCGCCATGTGCAGGGGATGGCGAGCCGCCGTGGTGATGATCCCGGATGCGACCTCGATCCGTTCCGTGCGGGCCGCGACCGCGCTGAGGACGACGGCGGCTTCCTTCAGGTTCCAGCGTTCGGAGAGGAACACCCGGCGGAAGCCGATCCTCTCGGCGTCGACGCCGTCCTGGATTCCCTGGGCGGGCGTGCGGGCGTCGCTCTCCCGACCGCCCGGCTGGGTTTCGTGCACCACGCGGCCGCCGATGATGTAGGCGCTCAGGTCGGGCAGGGGCCCACCGTCAAGAGGTACAGCGCTCGGAGTCACAGCGTGGCGAAGGCGTCGAGGTCGCCGGCGTGGGTCAGGGTGCGGAGTACGAGTGTGTCGGCGAGCCCCCGGGCGTCACCGCCCTGGAGCTGCATCTGCCCCAGCAGGGCGATCCCCGGGGCCAGGGTGTAGAGCAGGCTCTGGCGATAGTGGAAGCGGCACTCCTCCAGGTCGTAGCCGCCCACACCGGAGGCCGACAGCCGGTCGTGATAGCGCCGGACGAGGACCTCCCAGCACTGGCGCAGGTCGTCGGTGGCCATGCTCCCCGAGAGCAGGTAGGCGAGGTCCTGCGTCCCCCGGCAGCGGCCCGCCAGCTGCCAGTCGATGACGACCGGCTCCCCGTCGCGGCGGAAGAAGATGTTGTCGAGGCGGAAGTCGTTGTGCACGAAGGTCTGCGGGCCCTCGGCGCAGCGTGCCAGGACCTTGGCCCAGTCGGGGGCGATCTCTTCGATGGCGCCGAGCACACCGGCCGGGACACGACCGGCGTAGCGCTGGCGTAGCGCCGCCACGCCGCTGGTGACCAGCTGGGTGAGGATGGCGCCGAAGACGGGGTCGGTCCACGAGACCAGGCGGCCGGCGTCGCCGCCGGCAGGATCGGCCTCCCAGAAGGCGGCGTGGAGGTCGGCCAGCAGGTCGACGAGGCGCTCGGCGTCGGCGCCGTCGAGACCGGCGACCTGATCGCCCATCCTCAGGCCCCGCAGGTCTTCCAGCAACATCGGCTCCTCGGTACCCTCGGCTCCGGCGTGGTAGCAGCCGGGGAGGCGCAGGGGGAGGACGACGGCCACCTCGGCGTAGACGAAGCGCTCGCGTGAGAACAGGCCCATGGCCGCCTCCATGGCCCGCTGGGTCTCGGTGGACCCCGGCGCCTTGGCGATGATCGTCGCCGGACCGGAAGCCCCCGCCGGCTCGTAGGTGAGTGACAGCCGGGCCAGATCGCCGGCGGCGCTGGCCACCTCCAGCGGCCGGCTCTCGACCCGCGTCACGGCTCCGTCGGTCACGCCGGCGGCGCGCAGCACCTCGGTCAGCCAGTCCGGCTCGATCGTGTGCAGCCACGACCCCGTCGCCGGGCCCGATGTGGTGGTCATGGTCGTCGTCCCTTCCTTCGCTTCACGGCCTTGGCGGCCAGGCCCGCGATGATCACGTCGAGCCCGTCCCGGAAATGGCGGCGGGAGTGGCGCAGGAGAAATACGGGGCCGAGCCTGCTGAGGTGCTCGAAGTCGTCGACGGGCAGGTGCTCGAGCACCGCCTGCCGGTGCGCGAGGCTCGCCCCCTGGGAGTGCAGCTGCTGCTGCACGAACCCCAGGGTGAAGGCGAACAAGGTGGCAAAGGCGGTGGCGGCGGCCTCGCCCTCGATGCCGGCCCGCCCCAGCGCGTCGAGGACGACCTCGGCGCCCCGGTAGGCGGCTTCGCCGGCCACGTGCTGCCGGGCGGCGATGTCGACGAGGTCGGGGTGCTCGAGGAGCAGGTCGTACACCGACAGGAACACGGTGGCGAGCTGCTCCTGCCAGCCGAGGGCGCCCGGTGCGGGCAGCTCGAGCGCCCCCAGGGCCCGGTCGACCAGCGCCGCCATCAGGTCCTCTTTCGTGGCCACGTGGCGGTAGAGGGTCATGGTGGCCACGCCGCAGCGTTGGGCCAGGGCGCGCATGCTCAGGCCGGCGTAGCCCCCTTCGGCGACGAGAGCGGCGGCGGCGGCGATGACGTCCTCGCGGGTCAGAGCCCGGGCCCTGGAGACGGCGACCGCTGGCATACACGCGTATTGTACGCGTATATCGCCGACACGTGTCGAGTGCTCAACCCGGCTCGCTACCGAGTACCTCAAGAGCGTGAACCCGGAGTTGGGGGGCAATGACCCCGCCGTGCTGGGCCCCGGGCCGTTCCCCGACCACCGATTCGAAAGGCCCCAAATCGGACAAATCGTAGGGAATAACCCTGATTCCCCGGGTTCCCCGTCCGACCAGACTGGAAACGTGGGATTCGGCACCACCCGGTGGTGGCCTGGTTTGGCACGAGCCGGAGGGAGGAGTCCCGCAGAGTCGCGAAGACTCGCGAGTCAAAAAAGAGACAAGTCGTGACCCCCCGTGCACGGGGGCCTACACTGGGCACAATCAGCCGTTCCCTATGCAGCCTCTAGCAATACGGAACACTTACTCCACGTCACCACACCACGATTCGCACTCAA
>JBOGFE010000570.1:0-5388 GCA_050741935.1 Acidimicrobiia bacterium
GTGGTGGGCCGGGCCGGCCTGGGGCTGGCGTGGGTGCGACTCCCGGCCGCGGAGGCGTCCGAGGCCGTGGCCGCCGTCGAGGAGCTGCGGCGGCGCCTGGCGCCCGCGCCGGTGGTGGTGACCGACGCTCCCGCCGAGGTGCGGGGCCGGCTCGACCCCTGGGGGGGCGAGACCGGACCGGTCAACCTCATGCGCCGGGTCAAGGAACGCTTCGATCCGGCCGGGGTGTGCGCCCCCGGGATGTTCGTCGGGGGCATCTGAGTGGCCACGACCTCCGACGCCGACGGCCCGGCGGCCTTCGATTCCCACCGCCCGGCGGCCTTCGATTCCCACCGCCCGGCGGCGTTCGATTCCCACCGCCCACCCGCCGAGGATGACATCAAGACCTGTATCCACTGCGGGTTCTGCCTGCCCACCTGTCCCACCTATGTCCTGTGGGGCGAGGAGATGGACTCGCCCCGGGGCCGGATCGTGCTCATGCGCCAGGGGCTCGAGGCGGGCAGCGACATGGACGCAATGGCCGTCCACTTCGACCGCTGCCTGGGCTGCATGGCGTGTGTGACGGCGTGCCCGTCGGGCGTCCGCTACGACCGGCTCATCGAAGCCACCCGGCCCCAGGTCGAGCGCCACCACCGGCGGTCCAAGCGGGAGCAGGCTTTCCGCCGGGCCTGCTTCGAGCTGTTCACCCATCCCGGCCGGCTGCGGGCCCTTACGCCCCTGGCCGCCCTGGCCGGGCGCGTGCCGTCCGAGCGGCTGGGCTGGCTGGCCCGGTTCCCCGGCCTGGCCTCGGCCGCCCGCATCGCCCCCGACGTGGCCGTGTCCGCCGCCTGGCGCCGGCTGCCGGCCCACACGGCGGCCAAGGGGGTCCCCCGGGGCCGGGTGGGCTTCCTCCAGGGGTGCGTGGCCCGGGTGATGTTCCCGGCCGTGAACGAGGCGACCGTCCGCGTGCTGGCCGCCGAGGGCTTCGACGTGGTCGCGCCGGCCACGCCGAGCTGCTGCGGCGCCCTCCAGCTCCACTCCGGCGCCGAACCCGCCGCCCTGGCCCGGGCCAGGGAGACGATCGCCGCCTTCGAGGACTGCGAGGTGGTGGTGGCCAACGCCGCCGGCTGCGGCTCGGCCATGAAGGACTACGGCCGCCTCCTGGCCGACGACCCGCCGTGGGCCGAGCGGGCGGCGGCGTTCTCGGCCAGGACCCGCGACGTCACCGAGCTCCTGGCCGGAGCCGAACCCCGGGCTCCCCGGCATCCGATCAGGTTCGGCGACCCGCCCACCGACGGTCCGCTGCGGGTCGCCTACCACGATGCCTGCCACCTGGCCCACGCCCAGGGGGTGCGGGCCCAGCCCCGGGCCCTGCTGGCCGCCATCCCCGGCGTCGAGGTGGCGGAGCCGGCCGGCTGGGAGGTGTGCTGCGGCTCCGCCGGGCTCTACAACCTCCTCCAACCCGAGGCCGCCGCCGACCTCGGCCGGCGCAAGGCGGCCAACCTGGTCGCCACCGGCGCCGCCCTGGTCGTCGCCGGCAACCCGGGATGCGCCCTCCAGATCACGGCCCACAGCGGCCTGCCCGTCCGCCATCCCGTCGAGCTGCTCGACGCATCGATCCACGGGACAGACCTCCGGTGACCCTGAAGCTGCCCGACGGCGTCGAGATCGCCGCCCGGGTCGACCCCCGCAAGGCCGCCATCCTCACCCCCGACGCCCTCGAGTTCGTGGCCGGCCTGCAACGCCGCCTGGGCGACGGCCGCCGGCGCATCCTGGCCGCCCGGGCCGAGCGCTGGGAGCGCCTCCGGGCCGGCGAGCAACCCGACTTCATGCCGTCGTCCGTCGAGATCCGGGAGGGCGACTGGCAGGTGGCCGCCGCGCCGGCCGACCTGGCCGACCGCCGGGTGGAGATCACCGGCCCCACCGAGGCCAAGCTGCTCATCAACGCCCTCAACTCCGGAGCCCGGGTGTTCATGGCCGACTTCGAGGACGCCAACGCCCCCACGTGGGACAACCTGGTCGACGGCCAGGGCAACCTGGTGGAGGCCATCGACGGGACCATCGGCTTCACCAGCCCGGAGGGTAGGGAGTACCGGCTCCACGACCGGGTGGCCACCCTGGTGGTCCGGCCCCGGGGCTGGCACCTGGAGGAGCGCCACCTGCTGGTGGACCGGCAGCCCGTGTCGGCCGGCCTGTTCGACTTCGGCCTCTACTTCTTCCACAACGCCCGACGCCTGCTGGACAAGGGGAGCGGCCCCTACTTCTACCTGCCCAAGCTGGAGGGCCACCTCGAGGCCCGGCTGTGGAACGACGCCTTCTGCGCCGCCCAGGATGCGCTCGGCATCGACCGGGGCACCATCCGGGCCACCGTGCTCCTCGAGACGATCCCGGCCGCCTTCGAGATGGAGGAGATCCTCTACGAGCTGCGCCAGCACTCCTCGGGGCTCAACGCCGGGCGCTGGGACTACATCTTCTCCGCCATCAAGAAGTTCTCCCACCGGCCCGACGTGCTCCTTCCCGACCGGGCCCAGCTGACGATGACCGTCCCCTTCATGCGGGCCTACACCGAGCTGCTGGTCCGCACCTGCCACCGGCGGGGAGCCCATGCCATCGGCGGGATGGCGGCGTTCATCCCGTCGCGCCGCGATCCGGCCGTCAACGAGACGGCGCTGGCCGAGGTCGCCGAGGACAAGGAGCGGGAGTCGGGCGACGGCTTCGACGGCACGTGGGTGGCGCATCCCGACCTCGTCCCCACCGCCCTCGCCCCCTTCGACGCCGTGCTCGGCGACCGGCCCAACCAGCTCGACCGCCGGCGGGAGGACGTGTCGGTCACCGCCGCCGAGCTGCTGGACCTGTCCGTCCCCGGCGGGGAGATCACCGAGGCCGGGTTGCGCAACAACGTGGCCGTGGGGCTGCGGTATCTGGCGTCGTGGCTCTCGGGCTCGGGGGCCGTCGGGGTCTTCAACCTGATGGAGGACGTGGCCACGGCCGAGATCGCCCGTTCCCAGGTATGGCAGTGGTTCACCCACGGCGCCCGGCTGGCCGAGGGCCCCCAGGTGGACGCCGACCTGGTGCGCAGGCTGGAGAAGGAGGAGCTGGACGGGCTGCGGGAGGCAGGGGGCCCGGCGGCGGGGCGGGCCGACGTGGCCCACGCCCTGTTCGAGGACGTCGCCCTCGGGTCGGGCTTCGTCGAGTTCCTGACCCTCCCCGGCTACGAGGCGCTCCTGACCTCCCACCGGTAGCGGGGGACCCGCCGGCGCTCGGAGCGCAGGTAGTCCAGCTCCGGCGTCAGGGCCCGCACCGGGGCACCAGGGGCGTAGAGGGCGTCTTCGATCCCGTTCGTGGTGGCCGAGCCGGGGTCGAGCCCGGCATCGACCAGCGCCTGCTCGTAGGCCGCCCCGAGGCGGCCCCGGAGCAGCTCACCCACGATGCGGGGAAAGGTCTCGGGGTCGGAGAGCAGCCAGGAGTGGCCGGCGCCCTTGACCACCACCAGGTCGCCGCCCGAGCGGCGGGCCGCGTCGCGGGCGGTGGCCAGGGGAACGACCAGGTCCCGCTCGCCGTGGATGACCACGACGGGGACCTCGGCCTCCCGCAGGCGCTCGAGCATGTCCCGGCTCCCGGGGGAGCGCAGCACGGAGATGAACGGGCCGAGCAGCTGCCAGGGCCGGGTGAGGTCACTCCAGGCCGTCCCGCCCCACAGGCGGGCCAGCTTGGCCGCCTGGGTGGAGTCGTTCAGGGCCAGGGTGGTGAGGGCGTCGAAGACGGCGGCGCTGGCGAAGACGCCGAGCAGCGGCGGCCAGAACCGGCAGGCGGTCACGATGTTGTCCCAGGTGTCGCCGACGATGGCGTCGAGGAGCAGGACGGCGATGGCCCGCTCGGGGTCCGCCGCCGCCAGCTCGGTGATGAGCCGCCCACCCATCGAGTGACCGGCGAAGACGGCCCGGCCGATGCCGAGCTCTTCCACCGCCCGTCCCAGCAGCCGGCTGTAAGCGGCCAGCTCCAGGCCGTCGCGGGGAAGGACGGCGGTGCCGCCGTGGCCGGCGGTGTCGATGGCCACCACCTTGAAGCCCATGGACACGAGCCGGGACAGCGACTGGGCGTAGAGCAGCCCCTCGGCCGAGAAGCCGTGGACCACCACCAGGGGCACGCCCCGCCCGGCCACCATGGCGCTCACCACATGCCCGTCAGCCAGGGTGATCCGGTGCCGGGACAGCCTCACTGTCGGGACCGCCCGGCGAGGGTTCACCCATTGTTCATCGGCACCTCAAGCCGCCCGCTTGATCTCCAGCCGGTCAGGCCGCCCGCTTCATCTCCAGCGCCTCAACCACCTGGGTCGGCGCGTCATGCACGTCGACCCACGTGACCCGCATCGTCCGCCAGCCGTGGGCCGTGGCCCGCTCGTCCTTCAGCCGGTCCCGCTCGCGGTCGGAGGCGCTTGCGTGCCACAGCCGCCCGTCCAGCTCGATCAGCAGCCGGTCCTCGGGACGGGCGAAGTCCACCCGCCGGTGGGGTTCCCACGGCGGCGGATACTGCCGCTCCGGCTCGGGGATGCCGTGGCGGGCCAGGAGCTTCAGGAACGCGTCCTCCAACGCGCTCTCCGTCGGGCGCTTGCCGGCCAGGTAGCCGGCCAGCTCCTGGCGCACCAGAGCGACGCCTGGGGCCCGTCCGGCCGCGGCGACAGCCGCCGTCAGCGATTGGAGCTTCGTGACCCGGACCAGCAGGTCGGCCATGGCTCCGCCCACGAGACCGGGCGCCACGGCCGCCAGGTCGACGGCGATCCGCCCCGGCAGGGTGACCGGGACAACCCCGATAGTGGTCCGTTCCAGCCGCTTCGTCCGGTGGACGATGACGCCCTTCAGCGCCGGCGCCCTCGGCCCCTCCACCGTGACCTCCACGAGCTCCGTCCTGCAGCCCCGCAGTCCAAAGAGCGCGGCCCCGCAGCGGTGGGAGGCGACTCCTCCACTGCCCAGACAGGCCGCCATCACCCGCTGCTCGTACGTCTCCTCCGCTCCCGCCAGCCGGTACACCCCGTGATGAAGCCGGATGAGAACCCCGGACGCGTGGCGCCCGTCGATCTGGCGATCCGTGAGCCCGGCGTCCCGCAGCTGGCGCCGGGTCGCCAAGGCATGCTGATCAGCCGCGACCTGGAGGATGAGCGAGTCGGCACGGCGCATTGGGCCCATCCAAGCAGCAACCCATCGCCGGCGCTTTGCCATTTCTGGCACGGCCGCCCGGCCGTCCTCACCGCCTCCCCCAGTTGCGCGTTAGCGAAACCCACCGGAAACGTGGATTTGGTTAACGCGGGACTGGGGGGGACGCCCGAACGCGCCGAACCCCTGCGTTGCGCGTTAGCGAAACCCACCGAAAACGTGGATTTGGTTAACGCGAGACGGGTGGAGGCATCTGGGG
>JBOGFE010000571.1:0-2620 GCA_050741935.1 Acidimicrobiia bacterium
TTGGTGGCCAGGTCGGTGGGCAGGGCGTAGAAGGCGCGGTAGGCCAGCGAGTGGCCGTCGAGGAGCACGAGGGTGGGCATCAGGACCTGCGAAGCAGGGCGTGGCTGGGGCTGGGGCCCCCAACCACACCGCGATGAGCCGCCAGGCGAAGAGCCATAGGCACAGCATCGTAGGATGCGACGAAGCCATCGGCGCTCGCCGGAAAACCAAAGGCCCCTCGCCGAAGAGCGGGGGGCGCCCCGACGGCGAAGGGCCTTCAGTTCTCAGAGGCGCTGGGACCCGCCTCCGTTAGGATGCCCGCTAGAGCACAGCGAGTGTCAGGAGCACCTATCGAGTTATCTTAGGGTGCCCTAACAGGACTGTCAACCCCTCCTCACCCCGGTACGATTGGTGGCATGCCCGACGTGTTGCATCCCCCCGTCGACGAATACCTCGAGGCCATCCTCGAATTGGAGGAGGAGGGGACCCACGTCATCCAGGCCCGGTTGGCGGACCGCCTGCGCGTCTCCGCTCCCTCGGTGTCGGAGATGGTGCGCCGGCTCCGGACCGAGGGGTATCTGGAGGTCTCGGGCGACCGGACGCTGACCCTCACCACCAAGGGCCGGGACTGGGCCACCACCATCGTGCGCCGCCACCGCCTGGCCGAGCGCCTCCTCACCGACCTCCTCGGGCTGCCCTGGCACAAGGCCCACATCGAGGCCTGCCGCTGGGAGCACGTCATCTCCGCCGAGGTCGAGGAGCTGATCGTGGCCAAGCTCCAGAACCCGCTCACCTGCCCGCACGGCAACCCGATCCCCGGCGCCGGCGCCCCCGAACTCGACCTGATCCCGCTGTCCGAAACCCGGGCGGGTGCGGTCTTCCGCCTGGAGCGGTTGAGCGAGGAGCTGGAGATGGACCACGACTCGCTCCTCTACCTCGACACCCACGGCTTCATCCCCGGGGCCGACGGCACGGTGACCACCGTCGCCCCCGACCAGACCCGCATGGTGGCCCTGGACGAATCCACCGTCGCCGTGGGCCTCACCCTGGCCGCCCAGCTCTTCGTGACGGTCGCTCCGGACTGACAGTTCCGGACATCGCGGCGACCGCCCGGTTGCCGAACCGGGGTGAAGTGCACATCCCGGAGGCGCGTTCCTTGTCCGGCGCGCGGCCCTTCCCTACCGTCGGCTTGCTGGAGTTTTTTGCCAAAGGACAGGGACCGCATGCTGCGCCGCTCGACCACCAGGCCCGTCGACGAACCCGTGACCCCCGGCCACGATGCGGGGGCCGAGCCCGCCACCGAGCCGGAGCTGCCGCCCCGCTTTGACCCCGACGCGCGTTGGGAGGAGCGGGTGATGGACGAGCGCGTGCGGGACGCGGTCCGGGACCGGCGCTTCCATCTCCACTACCAGCCCGTCGTCTCGGTCGCCGGCGGCGAGGCGGTGGGGATCGAAGCCCTCCTGCGGCTGACCTCCGACGTGGGCCGGGTGCGGGCCGAGAAGTTCCTCCCCATCCTGGACGCCGCCCACCTCTGGGGTGAGGTGGGGACCTGGGTGCTGGAGGAGGCGACCCGGCAGGCCCAACCGTGGGCCGCCCGGGGGCTGTGGCTGGCGGTCAACATCTCGCCTCAGCAGGTCGAAGCCGGCTACGCCCAAGGGGTCCTGTCGTCATTGGCGGCCACGGGCTTCCCGCCCGATTTCCTCTGCCTGGAGCTCACCGGCACCGCCGGCCTGTCCGACGCCGCCCTGGCCTGGGCGGAGCTGCGGGCGGTCAAGACGCAGGGGGTCCGGCTGCTCATCGACGACTTCGGCACCGCCGGCTCGTCCATCGCCGACCTGGTCCAGTTCCGCCTCGACGGGGTCAAGATCGCCCCCACCTTCGTGGCCGGACTCGGCTCGGAGGCCGAGGCCGAGGCCATCGTCAGCGCCCTGGTCGGGCTGGCCCACGCCCTCGACATGCAGACCATCGCCGAAGGGGTCGAGACCGAGGCTCAGCTCGCACGGCTCCGCGCCCTCGGGTGTGATCTCGCCCAGGGATACCTCTTCCAGCACCCCGGCGACGCCGCCACCATCGCCGCCGGCCACCTGGCCGGATTAGCGTTGGGGCGTGGGGCCGTGCGTAACCCCTGACCCCGCCCTCCCGGGCGCCGTCGAGCTGCTGGGCGACGGCGGACGGGCCATGGTCGGCCGGTTCCTCTCCAACGCCGGGTTGTCGCCGGCCTCGATCGACGCCGTCCAGGTCCTCTACCGTCCGGGCCGGACGATGACGGTGCGCTTCGACGTGAAAGCGGCGCCCCGCCACGGGCCGGTCGAGGCCCTCACCATCGCCGCCGAGTGCAGGGCGGGCGACCCGGTGCGGGTGTGGGCCTTCCCGGACGACCCCTCCCTGCCCGGCCTTCGGGCCGCCCTCTCCCTGCCGGGAACCCCCGGCGGCCCCGGCGCCGAGATGCTCCGGTACCGGCCCCGGCGCCGGGCCGTCCTCCGCCACCGCCTTCCGGGGGCCGAGGTCCTCTTCGCCAAGGTCCTCCCGCCCGCCCGGGCCCGCCGGACGATCGAGGCCACCGGCGGGCTGTGTCCCTCCGCCTGTCCGGAGCTCCGTCTCGCACTTCCCTCGCCCGGCCCGGCGCCGGGCGCGCTCCTGG
>JBOGFE010000572.1:0-8075 GCA_050741935.1 Acidimicrobiia bacterium
GTCGTAGCCGCCCCGCACCAGCTCCGACACCACCGCCGCCGGCGCCGTGAGCCGGAACATGTCCAGGGCACGCTCGGGAGCGGCACCGGCCTCGACGGGCGCGAGTGCCGCCGCCACCAGGGCAACCACCACCAGCCTCGTCCGCCCGCGCACCCCCGGAGGGTGCCACAGCCGGCGGTGCCCGCGCACCTGGAGAGATGAATGTGCGACGACGCGTGTCCGGCCCTCAGCCGGCGAGGAGCTTGTCCAGCCTGGTGAGGCCTTCGACGAGGTCGTCGTCGGAGAGGGCGTAGGAGAGCCGGGCGTAGCCCGGGCCGCCGAAGGCCTCGCCGGGGACGATGGCCACGCCCGCCGCCTCCAGGGCCACCTCGGCCAGCTCCAGGGTCGTCTGGGGGCGCTTCCCGCCGATCTCCCGACCGAGGCACCCGGCGAAGGAGGGGAAGGCATAGAAGGCGCCCTCGGGCTCCTGGCAGGAGACCCCGGGCATGGCCGTCAGCAGCTCGTGCATGCGCCGGCGGCGGCGGTCGAACGCCTCCCGCATGCGGTGGGTGTCGTCGAGCCCACCGGTCACGGCGGCCAGGGCGGCGGCCTGGGAGACGTTGGACACGTTGGAGGTGGTGTGGGACTGGAGGTTGACGGCGGCGGCCACCACGTCGGGCGGGGCGATCATCCAGCCGACCCGCCAGCCGGTCATGGCATAGGTCTTGGACACGGCGTTGATGACGATGGCCCGGTCGGTCAGCTCGGGGACGGCCACCGGCATCGACACTGCCGTGCGCCCGTCGTAGACGAGGTGCTCGTACATCTCGTCGGCCACCACCCACAGGCCGGCGTCGGCCGCCCACCGGCCGATGGCCTCCACCTCCTCGGGGGGGTACAGCGCCCCCGTCGGGTTGGAGGGCGACACGAACAGCAGCGCCTGGGTCCGGTCGGTGCGCAGCTCGTCCAGCTGCTCGACGGAGGTCCGGAACCCGGTCGCCTCACCGGTGGGCACCGGCACCGGCACCCCGCCGGCCAGGGCGATGGACTCGGGGAAGGTGACCCAGTAGGGGGCGGGGACCAGCACCTCGTCGCCGGGGTCGAGGATGGTGGCGAAGGCGTTGGCGATGGCCTGCTTGCCCCCGTTGGTGATGAGGACCTGGTTCGACGTCACCTGGTAGCCGGAGTCGCGGGCGGTCTTGGCCGCCACGGCCTGGCGCAGGTCGGGCAGGCCGGCGGTCGGGGAGTACCGGTGCGACGCCGGCCGCCGGGCGGCTTCCATCGCCGCCTCCACGATGTGGTCGGGGGTGGCGAAGTCGGGCTCGCCGGCCCCGAAGCTGACGACGCTGATCCCGGACGCGACCATGGCTTTGGCCCGGGCGTCGATGGCCAGGGTGGCGGATTCGGCGATGGCGCCGACCCGGCTCGAGATGCGCCCGGAAAGGTCGGCTGGGGTTCGGGCTGTCATTTGGATTCGCTTTCTGCAGTGGGAGACCGGATAGTGACACCTCATGGGTGCCGATATCCCCCACATTACGATCCCGCCCGACCTGCTCCCGGCTGATGGCCGGTTCGGCTCGGGTCCGTCCAAGGTCAGGAACGAGGCGGTGGCGGCGCTGGCCGGAGTGGCGCCGGGCTACCTGGGGACCAGCCACCGCCGGCCCGGCGTCCGCCAGGTGGTGGGTCGGGTCCGGGAAGGCCTCGGCACCCTGCTGGCCCTGCCGGAGGGCTACGAGGTGCTCCTCGGCAACGGCGGCGCCACCGCCTTCTGGGACGCCGCCGCCTTCGGGCTCATCGAGACCCACAGCCAGCACCTGTCCTTCGGCGAGTTCTCGTCCAAGTTCGCCGCCGTGGTGCGGGCCGCTCCCCACCTCGACGACCCCGAGGTGATCGAGTCCCCTGCCGGCACCAGCCCCGACGCCGTGCACCGGGCCGGGGTCGACGCCTACGCCCTCACCCACAACGAGACCTCGACCGGGGTGGTGGCGCCGGTCACCCGCCCCCGGGGTGAGGGGGTGGGCGGGGACGCCCTGGTGCTCGTCGACGCCACCTCGGCCGCCGGCGGCGTCCGGGTCGACCCGGCGGAGTTCGACGTCTACTACTTCTCACCCCAGAAGTGCCTGGCCTCCGACGGTGGGCTGTGGCTGGCCGCCTGCTCGCCGGCGGGGGTGGAGCGCATCGAGCGCCTGGCCGCCTCCGGTCGGTGGGTGCCCGCCTCGCTCAGCCTCCTCCTCGCCCTGGAGAACTCCCGCCAGAACCAGACCTACAACACGCCGGCGCTGGCCACGCTGTTCCTCCTGGCCCACCAGGTGGAGTGGTTCCTCGGCAACGGCGGGCTGGAATGGTCGGCCGGGCGCTCGGAAGCCTCCTCCGGGATCCTCTACCGGTGGGCCGACGAGCATCCTCTGGCGTCGCCCTTCGTGACCGATCCCGCCCGGCGCTCGCCGGTCGTCGCCACCATCGACCTCGACCCCGCCGTCGACGCCGACGTGGTCTCGGCCGTCCTGCGACGCAACGGCGTGGTGGACACCGAGTCGTACCGCAAGCTGGGCCGCAACCAGCTCCGCATCGCCTGCTTCCCGGCGGTGGAGCCCGACGATGTGGCCCTGCTCATCCGGGCCCTCGATCACGTGCTGGCGACCCTAACTGCCCCTTAGGGCACCAGGTTTGTTCACCCGCCGGTTGACGGGGAGTTACTGACGATCCCTAGAGTGTTCTCTGATGAAGGGGAGGTTGGACCGACGGGTGTTTCTCCGCGCCTCGGCCCTTGCCGCCGGGAGCCTGGCGGCTTCCCCGTTCAAGGCCCTGGCCGCCCTCGCCGATTCGATCGAGCTCACGGGTGAACCCGTCGCCCTCCGGGCGGCGAACAACGCCGGGTACGGCCCCCTCCGGCCGGCCGGTCGCGAGCTCGCCCTCCCCGAAGGATTCACCTACGTCCGTTTCGGGGACGAGGGCACGCCGATGTCCAACGGGCGGCCCACCCCGGCGGTCCACGACGGGATGGCCGCCTTCGCCGGCCCGAACGGCACCATCCGCCTGGTGCGCAACCACGAGGTCGACGGGCACCATTCGGCCTTCGCCCCCGACCCCTACGACCAGAATGCGGGCGGCGGCACCACCAACCTGGTCTTCGACCGGGGCACCGGGCGGTTGCTGGCCAGCCATCCCAGCCTGACCGGCACGGTCCGGAACTGCGCCGGGGGCCCCACGCCCTGGGGGACGTGGATCTCCTGTGAGGAGACCACCGACGGCACCCGCGACGGCTACGGCAAGCCCCACGGCTACTGCTTCGAGGTCCAGGCCGGGGCCGTCGCCCCCGTCCGGGCCCTGCCCCTGCGGGACATGGGGCGCTTCAAGCACGAGGCGGTGTGCGTGGACCGCAACCGCGGCCACGTCTACCTCACCGAGGATCAGGACACGGCCGGCTTCTACCGCTACCGGCCCCGGGTCAAGGGCGCCCTGGCTGCGGGGGGCACGCTGGAGATGCTGGCTGTCGCCGGCCGCCCCGGCTACGACACCCGGACCGGCCAGCGCCGGGACGCGGTCCTGCCCGCCAGCTGGGTCGAGATCCCCGATCCCGACCCCGGCGACACCGGCCAGCATCCGCTGGCCGTCTTCCGGCAGGGCCGGGCCGGGGGTGCCGCCGTCTTCAACCGGCTGGAGGGGTGCTTCTGGCACCGCGGCCGGGTGGTGTTCATCTCCACCGAAGGCGGCGACGCCGGGCTCGGTCAGGTCTGGGAGTACCGGCCCGGCGCCAACTTCCTGAGCCTGGCCTTCGAGTCCCCCTCGGCCGACCTGCTGCGCAAGCCGGACAACGTCACGGCCACACCCCGGGGCGGGCTGCTCCTGTGCGAGGACGGCCCCGGCCCCGACCGCATCCAGGGTCTCGACCCGGACGGCCGGGTGTTCGACTTCGCCCGCAACCGCTTCTCCGACGGCGAGTTCGCCGGGCCCACCTTCTCCCCCGACGGGAAGGTGCTCTTCGTGAACCTGCAGCGCCCCGGGGTCACCTTCGCCATCACCGGCCCCTGGGGGCGCGGCGCACTCTGAGGCCGAGGCCCGGGCCCGCCCCGGGACCGGGAGTCAGAAGGGGGAGTCCTCGCCCCGGTCGACCTCGAACCAGACCCTCTTGCCCCGGGCGCCGTTCTCGACCCCCCAGGCCCGGGACAGGGCGTCCACGATGGTGAGGCCCCGGCCGGAGACGGCGTCCGCTCCCGCCTGCCTGCGGCTCGGAAGGAGCGAGCTGGGGTCCTCCACCTCCACCCGGACGACCGTGGGCCACACGTGGACGGACAGCTCCTCGGCCCCTCGGGCGTGCAGCAGGGCGTTGGTCACCAGCTCGCTGGTCAACAGCTCGACGACTCCGGTCACCTTGGCGTTGACGTGGTGGTCGCCCAGCACCCCGCGGACGTAACGGCGGGCCGCTCCGGCGGTGGTCGGGGAGCCGCCCAGTGGAGTTCGTCGGGAGATCGGGTGGGTGACCATCAGCATGTCGATCGGTGTGACCTGCTCCTTCGCTTGCTGTCAACGGCGTTCGTGCCCAGTTGCCCCCGCGGCAAACAGGTTCCTTCTTCCACTCGCCCCCGGCCCCGTCCGACCTTCCACCCGCTCGCCGCCCCGCGGGTTCAGAATGTGCGTACCCGCTGACGCTGCCTGTGGGGGTGATATGCGATCCCGGGTCACGATCCTGATTCCGGTTCTGGTCCTGCTCCTGGCCGGGGCACCGCCCGCCCCGGCGGCCAGCGCGGTGAGCGCCTCACCCAACCCGACCGCCGGTACCAACCTGATCGCCGGCCCGCCCCGCCTCGCCGGGCGGGTGCTGGCCATGGTCGAGTCCGGGTCCCGGCTCTTCATGGCGGGCGAGTTCACCGGGATCCGCTCCCCGGCCGCCGACGGCGGCGTGTTCGACGGGGCCACCGGGGGGGCGGTGCCGGGATTCCCCCGCCTGGGGGACGGGCAGATCAAGGCCGCCGCCCCCGACGGCGCCGGCGGCTTCTACGTGGCGGGGACGTTCACCATGGTCGAGGGCCAGGCCCGGCCGGGGGTGGCCCACTACGGGGCCGACGGGAAGCTCACCGCCTGGAGCCCGGAGGTGGAGCCTCCCGGATCGGTGAAGGCCGTGGTCCGCTCGCCCGGCGGACCGGTGTACCTGGGCGGCGAGTTCACCTCCGTCGCCGGCCAGGACCGGCCCGGGGTGGCGGCGGTGGACGGCACCTCCGGAGCCGTCCACACCACCTTCGCCCCCACTCTCGGGCCCACCGTGGTCCGGACGCTGGCCCTGTCGCCGGACTCGTCCCGGCTCTACGTGGGAGGCCGGGTCGACACCGGCGGCGGTGGCGGGGCCCGGCGGGGCCTGGTCGCCGTGGCGTCGGCCACCGGGGCGACCGAGCCCTGGGATCCCGACGTGATCGGGCGGGTCGACACCCTGGTGGTGGCGCCCACCGACGGCCGGCTCTTCATCGGCGGGGACTTCGACCGGGTGGGGGGCACGACCCACCTCTACGTGGCCCGCGTCGACCCGACGAGCGCCGCCGCCGACCCCTGGGGGGAGGGAGCCGACGCTCCGGTGCTGGCCCTGGCCCTCTCCTACGACGGCAACCGCGTCTTCGTGGGGGGCGATTTCGCCAACCTCGGGGGTGTGCGCCGCCGCCACCTCGGCGCGCTCGACGCGGCCACGGGCGCGGTGGTGGCCGCCTGGGACCCCGGCGCCGACGGCCCGGTGGCCGCCCTGACCGGTTCCGCTGACGGTTCGGCCCTCTACGCCGGCGGGGCCTTCGCCACCCTGGGAACCACCCACCGGCCCGGCCTCGGCGCCCTCGACCAGGGCACCGGAGCCGTCTCGGACCGCTGGCTCCCCGACAGCGGCGGCACGGTGGACACCCTGGCCGTCTCCGGTTCCCTGGTGCTGGCCGGCGGCCGGTTCGTCGACGTGGTGGAGCGGCCCCGGACCTACCTCGCCGCCCTGTCGGTGGACGGCGGCACCCTCGACACCGGCTTCGCCACCGAGGCCGACGGGCCGGTGCGGGCGCTGGTCCCCACCGGCGACGGCGCCCGGTTGTACCTCGGGGGCGATTTCGGGGTGGTGGCGGGGACATCGCGTCCCAACCTGGCCCTGATCGACTCCGCCACCGGGGCCGTCGACCCCGGATTCGTCCCCGCCATCCCCAACGGGCCGGTGCGGGCCCTGGCCCTGTCGCCCGGCGGGGACCGGCTCTACATCGGCGGCGCCTTCGACTCGATGTCGACCCCCCAGGGCACGGTTCCCCGGCCCGCCCATCTGGCCGCCCTCGACGCCGTCACCGGGGCGCTGGTGGCGGACTGGTCGCCCCCGCCCGACCGGGGTGGCGCCTACACCGGTCAGACCGGCCGCCCCACCGAGGGGGTCCTGGCCGTGATCAACGCCCTGGCCGCGTCGTCCGACGGCGGCCGGCTCTACGCCGGCGGCACCTTCCTCGACATCGGCGGCCGGAGCGGGCTGGTGGCGCTGTCGGCCACCGACGGCGGGCTCATCCCCTGGCAGCCGGAGATGGAACGGCCCGTCAACTCCATCTTCGAGTCGACCGCCGACGGCCGGACGTTCTACGTGGCCACCGGCGGCTTCGGCGGCGAGGTGCAGACCTTCGACCCGGCCGGGAAGCCGGAGCCGGTGTGGCACCGCCACTTCGACGGCGACGCCACCGCCGTCGTCGCCTCCGCGGCCACGGTCTACGTCGGCGGCCACTACGACTACGCCTGCGACGACTGCGGGACGCAGGGCGGAGCGGGCGACGACTTCCGCCGCCACATGGCCGCCTTCGACGCCGCCACCGGCGCCCTCGATCCGTGGGCGCCGGTGGCCAACACCAAGACGGGCCCCTTCTGCGCCGCCCTGGGCCGATCCCATCTCTACATCGGTGGCGAGTTCACCCGCATCAACGACCTGCCCCAGCCGGGACTGGCCCAGTTCCCCGGGGTGCCGTAGAGCGGGCGGCGGGGGCGGGAGACGCCGACGGCGCCGGTCCTACCGGCGGGCCACCGCCCGCACCGTCGTCCCGAGCACGGTGGCGGCGAGACCGAGCCCGGCGAGCAGGCCGGTCAGGGGAGCCCCGGTGCGGGGCAGGGACGTGGACGCCTCGGGGGTGCTGGCGGCGGCCGCCTCCACCATCTGACCCCGAATCGCCCCCGCCTGATACGAGGCCGTGTGGATGTTCACGTAGTGGCCGCCGGGGTTGGAGATCACCGTCCCCACCTTGGTGGCGTCGGACGTGACGCAGTTCTTGAGGCCGTTGGCGGGGACGTTGAAGTCGATGTAGACCGGGCCCGAGGCGCCCTTGGCCCCGGTGTGGATGTGGCCGGCGGTGGGTTGCTCGGACAGGCCGCTCGGGCTGAGCTCGTAGCAGACCTGGTTGGTCTCGGTGTTGATGTCCACCTTGGCGGTGCCGCTGGCCCCCGCGGGGCCCTTGTTGGGGACCTCCTCGTCGGGCGAGAGGGTCGCGGTGTACGAAGCGGTCTTGGCCTGCGCCGGGGGGGCGCCGAACAGGACCGCCAGGCCCACGAGGGCCATGATCCTGAGTGCACGCATGCTCTGCCTCCCTGTAGGAGCTTGCGGGACCTGTGATGCTATCGGCGCCGGTGGGGTATGTATTTTCACCCGGACGTAGGCTCTCCCGGATCTCGGGAAGAAGGGGAGCCAGGCGGTGTGCATCCCCACCATGAAGCTGAAGCGCCGGCCCATCGGCACCAAGTACGCGGTGGAGATCGAGGCTCTCTACAGCGTCGGCGAACGCTGAACCTCCCTCCTTCGTTCACCCTCCCGTCACCCTCCTGTCGTTTGAGTGACACCTGCGCCGGTTTGACTACATCTGAGCACTACTGACGGTGGTGTTCTTTAAGTAGTTCCTTACACGGTTGGGAAGAGGGGTGGTCCGTGGGGGAGCTGTCGCTGGTGGCGCGCCTGATGCTCGCCGGGATCTTCGCCGTCGCCGGACTAGGGAAGCTGAGAGACCGCCCCGGGGCGCGGCGGGCGCTGGGGGAGTTCGGCCTGCCGGACGTCCTCGGCCGGCCGCTGGCCGCGGCCCTGCCCGTCGCCGAGCTGGCCGTCGCCGCCGCCCTGGTGC
>JBOGFE010000573.1:0-5713 GCA_050741935.1 Acidimicrobiia bacterium
CCCGAGAGGCGCACCGGCACACCCCCTTGAGCGCTCCCCGCAGGAGGTCGGCAGGACTCCATGATCCGACTGCAGTCGCCGCTCCCCGACGACTACACCACCGCCTCCCCCGAAGACCTCAGGGCCCGGATCGTGGCGGCCAAGCAAGCCTTGGAGGGGCGGCTGCTCGTCCTCGGGCACCACTACCAGTGCGACGAGGTCATCCGCTGGGCCGACGCCCGGGGCGACTCCCTGAAGCTGGCCCGTTACGCGGCCGAGTACCGCTGGGCCCGTGACATCGTGTTCTGCGGCGTCCACTTCATGGCCGAGTCGGCCGACATCCTCTCCGATCCCGGCCAGCGGGTGGTCCTGCCCGACCTCAACGCCGGCTGCTCCATGGCCGACATGGCCCACGCCGACGACGTCTAGGAGTGTTGGGACGCCCTGGCCGGCGTGGTCGACGTCGAGCGGGTCGTACCCATCACGTACGTGAACTCCTCGGCCGCGGTCAAGGCCTTCGTCGGGCGTCACGGCGGGGCGTGCTGCACGTCGTCCAACGCCCGGACCGTGCTCGCCTGGGCCCTCGAGCGCGGCGACCGGGTGCTCTTCGTCCCCGACCAGCACCTCGGTCGCAACACTGCCTCCGCCCTGGGCTTCGCCGCCGATGCCATGCGGGTGTGGGACCCTCGCCATCCGCTGGGCGGCCTGGAGGAACGGCAGGTCAAGGAGGCCCGATTCCTCCTCTGGAAGGGGCACTGCTCGGTCCATCAGCGCTTCCGGGTCGAGCACGTGGAGGCGGCCCGGCGGGAGCATCCCGGCGTGCGGGTGATCGTGCACCCCGAGTGCGCCCACGAGGTCGTCGAGCGGGCCGACTCCGTCGGGTCGACCGAGCGCATCCTGGACGAGGTGCGCCGGGCCCCGGCGGGGTCCGTGCTGGCCATCGGCACCGAGATCCACATGGTGCGGCGCATGTCCGCCGCGCACCCCGACAAGACCGTCTTCTCCCTCGACCCGCTCATCTGCCCGTGCTCGACCATGTTCCGGATCGACGAGCCCCATCTGGCCTGGTGCCTCGAGCACCTCGCCCGGGGCGAGATCGTCAACCTCATCACGGTCGACCCGGAGACGGCCGCCCTGGCCCGCCTGGCCCTGTCCCGGATGCTCACGATCGCCTGAGGAAAGGTAAGACATGGCCACAGTCCTCTGCGTGCTCTACGACGACCCTGTCGACGGCTACCCGAAGGCCTACGCCCGCGACGACCTCCCGGTGCTGGAGCGATACCCCGGAGGCCAGACCCTCCCCACCCCCGAGGGCATCGACTTCACGCCGGGGGAGTTGCTGGGCAGCGTGACCGGCGCCCTGGGGCTTCGGAGATTCCTGGAGGAGGCGGGTCATACCCTGGTCGTCACCTCCGACAAAGACGGCCCGGGATCCGTCTTCGAGCAAGCGCTGCCCGACGCCGACGTCGTCATCTCGCAGCCTTTCTGGCCTGCGTACCTCACGGCCGAGCGGATCGCCAAGGCGCCACGGCTGAAGCTGGCCATCACCGCCGGGATCGGCTCCGACCACGTCGACCTTCAGGCGGCCATGGACGCCGGGATGACCGTGGCCGAGGTCACCTTCTCCAACAGCATCAGCGTGTCCGAGCACGTGGTGATGATGATCCTCGGCCTGGTGCGCAACTACATCCCCTCGTACCAGTGGGTCGTTCGGGGGGGCTGGAACATCGCCGACTGCGTGGCCCGCTCCTACGACCTGGAGGGGATGCACGTGGGCACGGTTGCCGCCGGGCGGATCGGCAGTGCCGTGCTGCGCCGCCTCAAGGCCTTCGACGTCAGCCTCCACTACACCGACCGCCACCGCCTGGCGGAGAGCGTGGAGCGCGAGCTGGGGGTCACCTACCACCCCGACGTCGAATCCCTCGTCCGGGTGTGCGACGTCGTCACCATCAACGCGCCGTTGCACCCCGAGACCGAGCATCTCTTCGACGACGCTCTGATCGCCAGGATGAAGCGGGGCGCGTATCTCGTGAACACGGCCCGGGGCAAGATCTGCGACCGGGACGCGGTGGCCCGGGCCCTCGAGAGTGGCCAGCTGGGCGGTTATGCCGGCGACGTGTGGTTCCCGCAACCGGCTCCTCAGAACCACCCCTGGCGCACCATGCCCCACCACGGGATGACCCCCCACATCTCCGGCAGCTCCCTCTCGGCCCAGGCCCGGTACGCCGCCGGAACCCGGGAGATCCTCGAGTGCTTCTTCGCCGGACGCCCGATCCGCGAGGAGTACCTCATCGTCGACGGCGGCGGCCTCGCCGGCGCGGGGGCCCACTCCTACAGCGCCGGCAATGCCACGGCTGGTTCCGACGAAGCCGCCGGATTCAAGGGCCGGCGGTAGCCGGCGCGGCGAGCTGGACGACGGAGAAGGCGGCCCCCTGCGGGTCGGCCAGGGTGGCGAAGCGGCCGACGTCGGGGAGGTCCATGGCCGGCTGGAGGACCGAGGCCCCGAGGCCGGTGGCGGCGGTGATGGTGACGTCGGCGTCCTCCACGGCGAAGTACACGTTCCACTGGGGCATGACGCCGGCCATCTCCATCATCCCGGCGATGGTCCGCTCGCCGGTGATGAACTCGGTGTAGGTCATGGGGCCCATCTGGCTCGTCCGGGAGCTCCAGCCGAGCACGGCGGCGTAGAAGGCCGAGGCCCGCTCCCGGTTCCCGGTGATGAGCTCGTTCCAGCACAGCGCTCCGGGCTCGTTGACGAGCCCCGCCCCCAGGTGCCCCCTCGACTCCCACAGGGCGACGACGGCACCGGCCGGGTCGGAGATCACCGCCATCCGGCCCACGTCGAGCACGTCGAAGGGGGCGGCGATGACCGTGCCCCCCGCCGGGTCGACGCGATCCACGGCGGCGTCCACGTCCTCGACGGTGACGTAGGTGTTCCAGCGGGGCGGACCCTGCTCGGGACCCATGGGATAGAGGGCGGCCACGTCCCGGCCGCCCTTGCGCAGCATCCGGTAGTGGCCCGCCTCCTCGCCCTGGTCCTCGGACGTCCAGCCGAACAGGGCGGTGTAGAAGGCCTCGGCCGCTTCGGCGTCGCTGGTGGCCAGATCGACCCATGACGGGGTTCCCGGCGCGTGCTCGGTGACCTCGCTCATGGGCGCGCTCCTCAGGGGGGCGGAGTTCCCGGATCGTACTGTGCCGTGAGGGGACCCGGCCGGTGCGGGTCAGAGCCGGTTCAGATTCCGGCTACCAACCAGCGAGTCGGGCCACGGCGCCGTAGTCGGCGTCGCCACCGAAGCGGTCACGGGCCGCTTCGAACCGGGCCCGGGCCAGCTCGAGCACCGGCGCCTCGATGCCCAGTGCCTCGGCCACCTCGGTGGCGATGCGCAGGTCCTTGGCCATGTGGGCGATCTTGAAGCCGGCCTCGAAGTCGCCGGCCAGCACCTTGCGGGGCATGAGGTTGGCCAGCTGCCAGTTGGCCCCCGTGCCCCCCGCCACCGCCTCGACGACCAGGTGCGGGTCGACCCCGGCGGCCCGGGCCATGGCCAGCGCCTCGGCCGAAGCGGCCGCCCCCACCGCCCCCAGGTAGTTGTTGGCCAGCTTGACCATCAGACCGGCGCCCACGCCGCCGCAGTGCAGGAGCTTGGCCGGGTCTCCGATCGCCTCGAGGGCGGGACGGGCCCGCCCGAAGGCGTCGGGCGAGCCGCCGACCCAGATGGCCAGGCTCCCGGCCTCGGCGCCCACGGGACCGCCGGAGACCGGGCAGTCGAGGTAGTCCACGCCGGCCTTGGCGCACTGCTCCGCCAGGCGCCGGGCCGTCTCCGGCGAGATCGTCGACATCTCCACGATCACCGTGCCGGCGACGGCGGTTTCGAGGATCGAGCCGACGACGGCCTCGACTTCGGGCGAGTCCGGCACGATCGAGCAGACCACGTCGGCGCCCTCGGCCGCCTTGGCCGGAGAATCCACCACTGTCCAGCCCGTATCGGCCAGACGCTCCGGGCTCCGGGACGAGACCACCACCTCATGGCCGGCAGCCAACAGGTTCCGCACCATGTGCGATCCCATGAGCCCGGCACCCGCAAACCCGATCCGCATGGCGCCCGAGTCTACGAGGACCCGAATCCGCACCGGTACGAGGCATATCCCAGCCGCCGCGTTTCCGCGGAGACATCGGCCGGGCTACGGCCGGTTCACGCCACGTCGGTCAGGTCAGCCCTCGCATGCCTCTCGGCTTCCCGGCGCAGCGAATCCGGCCAGGTGGCGACGAAGTCGCTCGTCTCCGGATTCCAGGGACCGACCGCCTCGATGAACGCGCTCGCGATCAGCCTCTGGATCGCCTCGTCGCCGGAGTCGACCGCCGCCGCCAGAAACTCCGGGCACCGCCGCACGAGAGGAACGTCAGCCGTCCGCCGGGCGTCGAGCACGAAGCTCGTGAACGTCTCGAACAGGGTCCCGATCAGGACTTCTTCGAAGTCCTCCAGATGCTCGTCGAGGAGCCGGCGGAACTCGGGGACGGACTCGAGCAGTGGTTGGTGGAGACTGGAGTAGGACCACGACGGCCCCGATGGTGTCTGCACCTGAGCCTCAGCCTGCGCCACGACGCCCCAGGTCCGGCCCCGGCGGCGCAACTCGGGATAGAGGACGGCGTCGATGGTCATCCCGAGATCGAATGACTCGCCTTCACCGAGGGAGCGGCAGGTGCCGGGGTCGATCGTGAGGCCTTCCCGGTGGTTCCGTTCTTCGATCGCCGGACCGGCCACGGCTTCCATCGCTGGTGCCTCCGGAACCGGATCACCGTCGGGGCGGGTGAAGATGAAGACCCCCTTGGCGGGGGTGGCGAGGCGGTAGCCCTCCTCGTGGACGAGGCGGTGGTGGCGGCGGCAGAGCAGGGCCAGGTTGGGGAGCTTGGTCTCGCCGCCCTGGAGCCAGTGGACGATGTGATGGGCATCGACGAAGCGGCGGTTGGAGCAGCCGGGGAAGCGACACCCGCTGTCGCGTACCCGTAGGGCCCGTCGGAGACCGGGGGAGACCCTGCGGGTCTTCCGGCCGACGTCGAGCGGGGTGTCGCGGTCACGGTCATGGAGGACGGCGATCACTTCGGCGTCGCAGCTCAACCGGCGGCCCGTCTCCGGCGGGACGCTCGGCCCGTTCTCCAGGTGACAGCGGGCGTCGGGTTCGTCGGCGGCGAGCACCGGGGCGTCGACGTGGAGTCCCCCCGGCGACCACGCCTCCCGGCGGTCGAACTCACCGATCATCAGCAGCCAGCGGCATTCCGCCGCCCACAGATGACCGGCCAGCTCGCAGATCTCGGCTTCCAGCCGCTCGACCGGCACGGTGGTCACGTCCTGCGCCAGGTCTCCGCACAGCGCGCCGTTGCGCTCGTTCATATCCCCTCCCAGCAAGGTCGATCTCGTGTGATCGTATGGAGCGGCTATGACATCTAAGGTCCCTGCCCTGATGAGCAGGAGGCGCCGGTTCCTGGCCGTGCTCCTGGTGCTGTTGTTGACGGCGCTGGGCTGCTCGGGCGGCAAGGACGAAGGCGGGCGCGCCGGCGGGAACGGCGCCGCGGAAGGCACGGGCGACCAGGGCAACGGACAAGGTTCGACGGGAGGGCCGGGCAGGGAAGACAGCGCCGGACAGCCGGGCGGCCCTACCGGGACCGGACCGACCGGCAGCAGTGGCGGAGGCGCGTCGGGTGGAGGCGGGACGACGGTAACTACCGGGACCTCCGGCG
>JBOGFE010000574.1:0-6502 GCA_050741935.1 Acidimicrobiia bacterium
CTCCTGCGGCACCCGGTCGAGTGGTACCTCGGCTTCCTGGTCGCTCCCGTGACCGAACTGGGGCGCGCCGCCGCCCGCCTCGGGTCCGCCGCCAGTGGCCGGCTCGACCGGGTCGAAGCCCGCCGGCACGCCGGACGGGAGGCCGTCCAGGCGGATCTCGACACCCTGGGGGCCCGGGTGACGGATCTGGAGGAGCGGCTGGGGCACGAGCGGTCGGGGGACGGGGCCGGTCCCGGAGTCACTTGAGCGCTCTGCACCAGTTCCTCCCGGTATTCGCCGCCGGCGACGCCATCGGCAACCACGTCATCCGGGTCCGGGACGCCCTGCGTCAGGCCGGCTACGACAGCGAGATCTTCGCTGACGACATCCACCCGCCCGTCGCCCACCTGGCCCGCCACTACCGGGAGTTCACCCTGCCCCCGGACGGGCAACCGGCGTGGCTCCTCTATCACCTCTCGACCGGGAGTCCGATGGCGGCCTGGCTCGGGAGCCTGCCCGTGCCCATCGCCGTCGGCTACCACAACATCACTCCGGCCCGATACTTCGACCGGTGGGCGCCCGACGCCGGGGTGACCGCCCGCCAGGCCCGCTCGGAGATGCGCACGCTGGCCTTCCACAGCCGCTTCGCCCTGGCCGTGTCGGCGTTCAACGCCGCCGAGCTCGTCGCCGACGGCTACCGGGACGTCTCGGTGGTGCCGCTCCTCGTCGACTTCTCCGAATACGACGCGCCCGCCGACACCCGGGCCCTGGGCCGTCTGGAACGGCTGGCGGAGCAGGGCGGGACCCGGTGGCTCCACGTCGGCCGGTTGGTGCCCAACAAGGGTCAGCACGACCTGATCGCCGCCTTCGCCGTCTACCGCCGGCTCTTCGACGCCCGGGCCCGACTCTCCATCGTGGGGGACCCGACGCTGGCGGCCTACGTCGCCGGCCTCGAGCGCCTGGCCGCCGAGCTGGAGGTGGCCGACGCCGTCGAGTTCCCCGGCCGGGTCACCTTCCCGGAGCTGCTGGCCGAATATCGGGCCGCGAGCCTCTACGTGTCCCTCTCGGAACACGAGGGCTTCTGCGTCCCGGTGCTCGAAGCGATGCACTGCGGCGTGCCCGTGCTGGCCCTAGCCCGAAGCGCCGTGCCCGAGACGGCCGGCGACGGGGCGCTGCTCCTGGACTCGAAGGACCCGCTGGTGGTGGCCGCCGCCGCCCGCCGGATCCTCACCGACCCGTCCGTGTGGGACCGGCTGGTGACGGCGGGCCGGCGCCGAGTCGATCACTTCTCGCTCGAGAACAGCCGGCGCCGGCTACTCGAGACCGTCGCCGCCGGGCTGGCCGCCCCGGTGTGAGCGGCGGCTGATGCCCCTCGCCCCAAAGGGCTGTCAACTGCCACCTGATGAGTTGGTTGTGTTTGGCGTACGTGTGTTCTAGTATTGTGGGTGTGAATTTGTCGGAGTGGGCTGGGCGGGTTGGGGTGAGCAAGTTCACGGCCTACCGTTGGTTTCGGGAGGGGACGCTGCCGGTCCCGGCCCAGCGGGTGGGGCGGTTGATCCTGGTCGACCTCGATGCTGGGGAGCGGAGCGCCGAGCGGACGGTGCTGTATGCCCGGGTGTCGTCGCATGACCAGCGGTCCGATTTGGACCGGCAGGTGGCGCGGCTGACGGAGTGGGCGACCGGGAGGGCCATGTCGGTCGACGAGGTGGTCACCGAGGTGGGGTCGGGGATGAACGGCAAGCGCCGCAGGCTGGCTCGGCTGCTGGCCGATCCCACGGCGACGTGTTTGGTGGTCGAGCATCGGGACCGGCTGGCACGCTTCGGTGTCGAGCATCTCGAAGCGGCGTTGTCGGCGCAGGGCCGGCGGGTGGTAGTGGTCGACGACGGGGAAGTCGACGACGATCTGGTGCGGGACGTGACGGAGGTTCTGACCTCGTTGTGCGCCCGCCTCTATGGACGTCGCGGGGCACGCAACCGGGCGGAGAAGGCGTTGCGCTGCGCGGCCCGTGATGTCGGGCCGATGGCGATGTCGGTGCCGGGAGCGGGGAGATAGCGGTGCTGGTTCATCAGGCGTTCCGCTTTGAGCTCGACCCTTCCGGCCGTGTCGGTTCGGCGCTGGCCAGCCATGCTGGTGCCGCCCGCTTCGCCTACAACTGGGGTTTGGCGCTGGTGACCGAGCGGCTGGAGGGTCGGCGGGCGATGGTGGTTCTCGCCGTTCGGCAGGGGGCGAGCGCGGCCGAGGCGAACGTTTGGGCTCGCCAGCGGGTCCCGGTGCCGTGGAATCTGTACGCGCTACGCCGGGAGTGGAACGCGGCCAAGGCTGACGTTGCCCCGTGGTGGGCGGAGAACTCCAAGGAGGCGTACTCGTCTGGCCTCGACCGTCTGTCCCGGGCGTTGGGGGCGTTCAGCGACTCACGCACGGGGAAGCGGAAAGGGCCCAGGGTCGGGTTCCCCCGTTTCCACCGGCGCAGCTCACGCCGGTCGTTCCGGTTCACCACCGGCGCGTTCGGGCTCTGCGACGCTCGCCATGTGCGCCTGCCCCGGATCGGGAGAGTCCGGACCAAGGAGGCGACGACAGCCCTGCGGCGACGGGTCGAGGCCGGTACTGCACGGGTGCTCTCGGCCACGGTGTCGGAGCGGGCGGGGCGGTGGTACGTGAGTTTCGGCGTGGAGATCGAACGGGCGGAGTGTGTTCCCTCCCAGGCGGTGGGGGTCGTCGGGGTGGACGTGGGAGTCAAGGTCCTGGCTGTCCTCTCCACCGGCGAGGCCATTCCCAACCCGAAGCACCTCGAGCGCTACCACCGGCGGATGACCCGCCTCCAGGCGGAGCTTTCCCGCCGCCGCGGACCAGCCAAGGGGCGCCGGCCGTCACGGCGCTGGAAGTCCAGCCAGCAGCGTCTGGCCCGGGCCCACGCCAAGGTGGCAGACGCACGAGCCGACGGCCTGCACAAGCTGACGACCCGGCTGGCGACCAGTTACGGGACCGTCGTGGTCGAGAACCTGAACGTGAAGGGGATGACCGCGTCGGCGAAAGGCAGCGGGCACTGGCGGGGCAAAGCCGGCCTCAACCGGGCGGTTCTCGACGCGTCCCCGGCCGCGCTGCGCCACCAGCTCGCCTACAAGACCAGATGGTATGGCTCGACCCTGGTCGTCGCCGACCGGTGGTACCCGTCATCGAAGATCTGCTCGGCGTGTCAGACAGCGAAAGCCAAGCTGCCCCTCACCGAGCGAACCTTCCGCTGCGGCCACTGCGGCCTGGTCATCGACCGGGACCTCAACGCCGCCACCAACCTCGCCTCCCTCGTCGAGGTGATCGGTACCGCCAGTGGGGCGGGAACCGGCCAGGGCCCTGTCCTGGCCAACGCGCAGGGAGAGGAGAAGTTCATGGGCTCGCCCAGGTGCTCCTCAACGAACTGCGAAGACGGCACCAGCCCAACCGGGCCGGACAAGACCGTCACCGCCGCCGAGCAATCGACGGCTGCCTGAGAGCGTGCAACTCAAGCACACTCACTGGCAACGGTTGCGGGCTAGCCTCGTCGGACGTGGAAGGGCGCGAGAACGTGGTGGCCGAGGTCCGGGCCCAGGCCCGCAGCCTCGAGAGCTCGCCCGGGTTCCCCGCGCCCCTGGCCGAGCGGGTCCGGGCCACGACGGCCTGGATGGGGACCGGGAACGGGGCCGGCGACGACCTCCGCTTCGCGGCCCACCTCCTCACCCGCCAAGCCACGCGGCATCTTGAGCCACCCCCCGTGACCGGAAGCGGGGTGCGCCGGCTGGTGAAGCTGGCCATCAGGGCTCTGGTGGGGTGGTACGGGCGCTTCCTGTGCCAGCACCTGGGCGCGGTGGGTCAGGCCTTTTCCCGTCTGGGCGTGGCCGTGGCCGACCGGGTGGACCGCATGGAATCCGGCCAGGTCGAGGAACGGCAGGCGCTCGTGGCCGAGCTCGACCAGCTGCGGGCCCGGGTGGCGGATCTGGAGGCGGCGCTGGCCCGGGACGAGCAGGCCACGCCTTCCGCCCGTTGAGCGCCGTCCACCAGTTCCTCCCGTCCTTCGCCGCCGGCGACGCCATCGGCCACCATGTCCGGCGCGTCCAGCGGGTGCTGGTCGAGGCGGGATACGACAGCCAGATCTTCGCCGACGAGACCCAGCCGGCCGTCCGCCGGCTGGCCCGCCCCTACCGGGAGTTCGAAGCCCCGGCCGGCGGCGAGCCGACCTGGCTCCTCTACCACCTGTCCACCGGTAGCCCCATGGCGGAGTTCCTGGCCGGCGCCGGCCAGCCCCTCGGCGTCTACTACCACAACATCACCCCGGCCCGGTTCTTCGAGCGGTGGGCGCCGGAGGCGACGGGCGGCTCCCGGACGGGCCGGGCCGACCTGCGGCGGCTGGCCGCGCCCAGTCGCTTCGCCATGGCCAACTCGACCTACTCGGCCGAGGAGCTGACCGCGGAGGGCTACGCCAACGTGTCCGTCGTCCCCGTGCTGGTCGACTTCGCCGAGTACGACGTCCCCGCCGACCCGGCCACCCTCGACCGGCTCTCGCGCCGGCGCGACGGGGGCGGGGCCACCTGGCTGTTCGTCGGCCGCCTCGCCCCCAACAAATGCCAGCACGACGTCATCGGGGCCTTCTCCCTCTACCGGGAGCTGTTCGACCCCGCCGCCCGCCTCGTCCTCATCGGGGGCCGCACGAGCATGCTCTACTGGGAGGCGCTGGGGCTGCTGGCCGACGAGCTGGGCTGCGCCGACGCCGTCGAGATCACCGACGTGCTCACCTTCCCCGAGGTGCTGGCCCACTACCGCAGGGCCTCCGTGTTCGTGTCCCTGTCCGAGCACGAGGGGTTCTGCCTCCCCCTGCTCGAGGCCATGCACTTCGACGTGCCGGTGGTGGCGCTCGGCGGCTCGGCGGTGACCGAGACGGTGGCCGACGCCGGCCTCGTCCTCCCGGGCAAGGACCCGGTGGAGGTGGCCTGCGCGGTCGACCGGGTCCTGACGGACGGCGCCCTGCGGGCCGAGCTCATCGCCGCCGGCCGGCGCCGGGTCGAGCACTTCTCGTTCGAGAACAACCGCAAGCGGCTGCTCTCCGCCCTCGAGGACGGGCTGGCCAATGGCTGAGCGCCGGCGCCTGGCCCTGGTCCCGCCCCGCTACGGCGCCGAGGTGGTGGGCGGGGCCGAGCTGGTGCTGCGCCAGGCGGCCCACGGGCTCGCCGCCCGGGGCTGGGACGTGGAGGTCCTCACCACCTGCGCGCAGGACCACTACACCTGGGCCAACGAGTACCCGGGGGGGGTCGGGCGCGACGGCGACGTCACCGTGCGCCGGTTCCCGGCCGTGCGCGACGCCGACGGCAAGGAGCGGGACCGCCTCGACCGGCGCCTGGCCGTCGGCCTGTCCCTCGATCCCGACGAGCAGCTGGCCTGGGCCAACGGCAGCCTGCGGGTGCCCGACCTCGTCCACCACCTCGTGACCGAGGGCAGCTCGTACCGGGCGGTGGTGTTCTCCCCCTACCTGGCCTGGACCACCCTGGCCGGCGTGGCCACCGTGCCCGAGCGGGCGGTGGTCATCCCCTGCCTCCACGACGAGCCCTTCGCCTACCTCGACGTGTTCCGTCCCGTGCTCACCGCCCCGGCCCAGGTGTGGTTCATGTCCGAGCCCGAGCACCGCCTGGCCCACCGCATCGGCGGGGTGGCGGCCCACCAGGTGACCGGCGAGGGCGTCCCCGTCCCCGACTCGTATGACCCGCAACGGTTCCGGGAGAAGTACGGGCTTTCCCGTCCCTTCATCCTCTTCGCCGGGCGCCGGGAGCCGTTCAAGGGCTGGAACGACCTCCTGGCCGGCTTCGCCCGGGCGCTGCGGATGGGGGTCGACCTCGACCTGGTGAGCTTCGGAGTGGGCTGGATCCCGCCGCCGGCCGAGGTGGCGGGCCGGGTCGTCGACCTCGGCTACCTGCCCGACGAGGACGTCCCCGGCGCCTTCGCCGCCGCCGCCGCCTACCTCCAGCCCAGCCCCATGGAGAGCTTCTCCCGCACCATCATGGAGGCCTGGCTGGCGGGCACCCCGGTGATCGCCAGCGGCCGCAGCGACGTGGTCCGCTGGCACTGCGAGCGCTCCGGCGCCGGCCTCGTCTACGACGACGTCTTCGAGCTGGCCCAGTGCCTGGCGCTGGTGGCCGACGCCCCCGACGCGCTGCGGGGGCTGGCCGTCGCCGGGCGGGACTACGTCCTCACCCACTACACCTGGGACGTGGCCCTGGACCGGATGGAGAAGGCCCTGGAGGGGATGCCGTGATGGCGGCCCGGCGAGTGCTCGTCTACGGGACGTACCCGCCCGCTCCGGGCCCGGAGGCAGCCGCCACCCTGGCCGCGGTGCGGTCCCTGCTGGCCGAAGGCGCCGAGGTGGAGGTCGTCTCCCCCTGGCCGTCGGCCGCCCACCACCACGCCCACGTGGACGGGTTGCGGGGCAACCTGCGTTTCGCCGCCCGGGTGGCCCGCTCCCGGCCCACCGAGATCATCGCCCACCTCGATCCGACCCTGCTG
>JBOGFE010000575.1:0-5745 GCA_050741935.1 Acidimicrobiia bacterium
GAGACGGACCGTCCGGTCGAGCTCCACGAGCGACATCAGCAAGTCACGCTGTTCGTCGATGTCGAGTGACTCGCCGGCGTCGAGTCGGCGGCGGAACCCGGTCACCTGCCAGTTGTCCACGGTCGCCGCCTCCTCCTCCCCACGCTGCCCGGCGGGCCGAATCGTCGCATGGGCCACCGGTGACCGCATATTTTCGATTTGTCGGGCGCCCGCGCTCAGTTTGGTCGACCTCGACCTCGCGGCGCAGTGGAGAAGAACGGGGTCCCCGGCTCTGGGCGGCGGCGGCCAGGACGCCCCAGGTCCGGGCGACCTTGGGGTCGTACGGGATGATCGGGCGCCCCTCGAGCCAGTTGTCGAGTCGGCGTCGGGCGGGCGCTCCCCAAACCCGCCCCTTCTGGATGGCAGACGCCACGTCTGTGTCGATGACGACGCGCGTCACGAGGCGTCAGGCGAGCCCAGATTCTCGGGAGGTGCGGAGGTCGGCGAGAAAGGCGTCCAGTTCCTCGTCGGAGTCCCAGACGTCGAGGGCGAGCTCGTCGAGCGACGCCAGGGGCTTCGCTCCGATCGCGCGGGAGATGGCGTCGAGGTCCGCATCCTGAGCGAGCTGAACCTCAGTCGTCGGCCGGCTCTCGTCGCTCCGGGGTTCGTCTCCCATGAACAAGAGGAACCCCGACCACTGGCCTGCCTCATCGGGTGAGCGTCAGAATAACAAGCTTGGTATTTGTCACACCCCCTGGGTACTGTCCGGGTGTGAGCGAGCTGCGGCGGGCGTGGCGGGGCGCGGACCCGGACCTCTTCCGGTTCACCACGACGGATGTGCGAGACCTCCACATCGGTCTGATGAGCGCCTTCGAACAGGCGGCGGTGCTGGCCCCGGCGATGAATCTCGATCGAGTGCGGGCGGCGCTGATCGCTGTCGGGTGGGACGAGCCGGTCGGCGATGAGGCCATCACCCGCTCGCTTGAGGCGCTGGTCGGGTGGGGCCTCATCGAGGCGACGCAGGACCATGCGGCGCATTACGCCACGCCCGAGGAGTTCGAGCGGCGGAACCTGCAATGGTCGTTGACCCCGAAGGGGGAGGCAGCCGTCGGCGGGCTGTTCCACGCCCTCGAGTTGCTGCGCCAAGCCGTCGGGCTCCAGCCGGCCGTTCTCGATGCCATCGGTGATGGCCTGGCCGAACTGGGAGCGCTGCTCGCCTCCCCCGAGGTGGGCGTCGACGCCCGGATCCACCTTCGCCTCGCCGAGGTCGAGGGCCACCTCGCCGCCCTGGTGACCAGCGTCCGCCAGTTCAACGGGCACCTCCAGCGGCTGGTTCGGGAGGACGCCAATGATGATGATCTGTTCGTCGAGGTCAAACGGCGCACGGTGGCCTACCTCGATGAGTTCGTGGCCGGCGTCGAACGGCCCCAGCGGCGGATCGCTTCGGGTGTGGAGCGACTGGTGACGGGCGGGCTGGCGACGCTCTTCGACCGGGCCCTGACCGGCGCGAATCTGGCTCCCGTGGCCGGCGTCGACCCCGGGCCCGCCTGGCTCGCCGAACGGGAGCGCCGGTTCGTCGCTCTCCAAGCCTGGTTCACTCCGGTGAGCGGCTCCGACCCGTTGGTGGAGAACCTGCTCGGGGTGGCCCGCACGGCCATCATCGAACTCCTCCGGGTGCTCGAACGCCGGTACGAGAGTCGTCGCCGTTCGGCCTCCGTGGCCATGGACTTCCGGCGACTCGCTGACCTCTTCGCTTCGGCGCCGGGTGAGGTCGAAGCCCACCGCCTGTTCGCGGCCACGTTCGGATTGTGGTCGTCTCGCCACGCGCACCTGCCAGCAGCCGACGGGACGTGCCGGGCGCCGACCACCGCATGGTGCGACACCGAAGCGGTAGAGGTCGCTCCGTCTCTCCGGACGACCGGCGATCTCGTGAACCGGGGCCGCTCACGGCCGGTGGCCGACCCTCGCCGCTGGCGGGCCGAACGCCAGCGCGAGCAGGCGGAGGCGTTGGGCGCGCACGAGACCCTCCGGGAATCCCTGAGCACCACCGGGTCCGTGCGCTTGTCCGCCTTCGGGCTGCTGCCCGAGGACGCCTTCGCCGAGCTCCTCCTTCTGCTGGCGGCCGGGCTCGACGCTCCCCGGGAGGACGACGGAGCCCGGCGGGCGTCGTCGCCGGACGGAAGGGTCGAAGTCGTGCTTCGCGATCCACAGGACGGTCGCCGGGCCGCATTGCGGACCCCGGCGGGCACGCTGCGCGGTCCTGACCTCCTCGTTTCCATCAGGCTCTTGGCATCGGGAGCGAACGACCTCGAGACGGAACGGGCCGAGGCGAGCGGTGCCTGACACCACGCTGGCCGAATACCTGTCGGGAGAACGGTCGCGAGCCGTCCGGGTCCTGTTGCGCTCGCCGATCCTCGACGCCGCTGACGACCCGGACGGCTTCCGTCTGGTCGTGCGCCAGCAGGAGTGGCTGGCCGGCTACTTCGAGACGATGTGCGGCTGGCAGCTGACCGTGGACAGCGCTGCCGGGTTCGCCCGCCTGGAAAAACGGGTCGCTGACCCCGATCCGGGCCGCCCGCTGCTGCGGACCCGGGGTGCCCGGCATCCGTTCGACTGCCGCCGCTACGAGTTGCTCTGCCGGGTTTGCGCCGAACTGGTGCGGCGGCCGGTCACCACCGTCGGGCTCCTGGCCGGGGCCGTGGCCGGTGAGGCGGCGCTCGAGACGAGCCGGCACGGAGAGCGAGCGGCGCTCGTCGACGCCCTCCGCGCCCTCGTCGGCTGGGGCGCGCTCGAGGTCACCGCCGGCGACGTCGACACCTTTGTCGGCAGCGAGCATGGCAACGCCATCCTCCACGCCGACACCGCCCGGCTCCACCGGCTGCTCACCAGCGCGACCTCGCCAAGCGGGTTGCCCGATGGTGTTCCCTTCGACGAGGCCTTGGCCCGGTTGCTGAGCGAACCACGCTACGGGGAAGCACTGGCCGATCCCGCCGCCGCCAACGAGGAACAGCGCCTGCGTTGGGTGCGCCACTCCCTCGGACGCCGCCTGCTCGACGATCCCGTCGTTTACTACGACGACCTGAGCGAAACTGAACGTGACTACGCCGTACACCCGTCGGGCCGTCGTTGGCTCCGTGAGCGTGTCGCGGAGGCGGGCTTCGAACTCGAGGAGCGAGCTGAGGGCCTGATGGCCGTCGATCCCGAGGGGCTGGCCACCGATCGGTCGTTCCCGTCCCCGAACGGCAACGCCCACCAACTCGCCCTGCTACTCATCGACCGGCTGGTGAGCACGGGCCCCGACGGTCAACGCCGAACCGTCGCCCTCTCGGAGCGCGAATTGAGTCGAGAGGTCGGCGCCATCCGAGACCGGTTCCCGAACTGGGCCAAGGGAACGCGGAGCGGCGATGGCCAGGACCAGTTGGCCGACCGGGCCGTCGATCTGCTCGTCACGTTCGGCCTGGTCCGGCGGGAGGACGACGGAACCGTGACCGCCCGCCCCGCCTTGGCCCGCTACCGGGCCGGCGAGCCGGTCGTCTCCGCCCCCTCCCTCTTCGAGGAGGTCATATGACCGCACCCCACCAGGAGCGATGGCGTCCCAGCCGGGCCGGGCTCGTCAATCTCTGGCGTTACTGGGACGAGACGTTCGTGTTCCATGGCGGCCGGCTCCTCCTGCGAGGCCCGAACGGTTGCGGGAAGTCGATGGCGCTCGAGCTGCTCCTCCCGTTTCTGTTGGACGCCGAAGCCTCGCCGGCGCGCCTCAGCTCGGCGGCCAAGTCCCGGGGTGGCCTGTACGAACGGGTCGTGACCGGCGCCCCTGACGGGAACCGGACCGGCTTCGCCTGGGTCGAATTCCGGCGCGGTCCCGAGGTCTTCACCGTTGGGGCGCGGATCCGGGCGTCGACCGCCACCCGCAAGGTCGATGTGAGCTTTTTCACGACCACCCTCGCCGTGGGGGAGGGGCTCCACCTCCTCGACGGGCGGCGTGAAACTTTGTCGCGGCGCGACCTCGCCACGGCGATCGGCGCGACTGGCGGGGTATGGGATTCAGGCGAGCAACACCGCGCTGCCGTCCGGGAGGCTCTCTTCCCGGGTTTCGGGCCCGACCGGTACGCCTCGGTGATCACGGCGCTGCTTGCCCTCCGCAAGGAGAAACTCTCGCAGCACCTGGACCTCGACAAGCTCTCTGGTGTCCTCTCCGAAGCGCTCCCGTCCATTCCCGAGCACGACCTGGCGGCAGTGGCGGAGGGCTTCGAGCGCCTCGACCGTCGCCGAGCCGAGCTCACCGCCCTCGAGGCGGAGCTGGGGGAGGTCCGGCATCTCGCCAGCCGCCAGCGGGGCTACGCCCGAGCGGTGATCGCCGCGGTCGCCGCCGATGTCCGATCGGCCGAAACCCGACGCGACGACGTCACCCGCCTCGAACGGGAGGCGGATGAGGCCCTGCGCACGGCGAGAGCCGACGCCGAGGCCTGTCGGGCGGACCTGGCCGGGATCGCTGAGCGGCTGGCGGCTCTCGACGCGCAGATCGACGCCCTGAAGGAGAGCGACGCCTTCCAGGACGGCGCCGGGCTCGAGCACCTTCGGGCCGAGGCCCGCCGGTTGCAGGCGGTCGTGGCCCGCGATCGGGCTTCGGCGGAGAGCGCCGTCGCTGAATGCGAGCGTGCCGACGCGGCCCTGCAGCGGGCCGCCGACGATGCGGGAGTCGCCGCTGGGAACCTGGAGCTGGCCCTCGACGACCTACGCCGCGCGGCGGTGTCAGTCGCCGCCGAAGCGGTCGCGGCCGAAGCGATCAGGGTGGCGCCCGACGAAGGGGAGTCGGTCGTGCGGGCCTGGGCCCGTGCCCGGCGGAACCTGATCGACGAGGTGCGTCACGCCATCGGAGCACACCACGACGCCATGGGCCGCCGTGACCACACCTCAGAGCAGGTGGAGAGCGACAATGCCGCCGTCGATCGACGCCTCGATGACCGGCGGGCTGCGGTGGTTGCCTGCGAGACCGCGGTGGCCGCCTACGAGGCGGCGGTGCGGTCATGGGCCTCATCATGCGCGGCGCTGGGGGTCGACCGCCTGGCGGCCGTTCTCCCGGACCCACCGGACCACCCGCCGGCCGTCCAGTCAGCCCTTGACGGCCTCGTCGCCGCTTACGGGGCCGAGTTCGCCGTGGCCCGCCGGGACGTCGATACGCTCCGGGCCGATTGCGTCGAGGAGCGGGGGGTGCTGGTCTCGGAACGCCAGGCTCTGGGCGGCGGGCAGATCGTCGAGCCGCCACCCCCGGCGTGGCGCAGCCCGCGGGTCGACCGGGCGGGCGCTCCTCTGTGGCGTCTCGTCGACGTCCGCGCCGGTCTCCCGGCCGCCGAAGTCGACGGCCTCGAAGCGGCGCTGCTGGCCGCCGGTCTCCTCGACGCCTGGATCGCGCCTGACGGCACGATCGACTTGCCGGCCGACCGGGCCGACGTCCTGCTGGCCGGCCGGCGCCCGTCCGCCGCGGGCCAGAGCCTGGCCGGATGGTTGGTGCCCGTCGACGGGGCCGGCGTCGACCCTGCGGTCGTCACCGGAATTCTCGACGCCCTGCCGGTGGCCGACACTGTCGGTGGCGCTGGCGAAGCCGGATCGGAACCCGTGATGATCGGGCTCGACGGCACCTTCCGGCTCGGGCCGGCCGCCGGTCGGGGCGGGCGGAGACCGGCTGAGCTGCTGGGCGCTACCGCCCGCGAGCGGCGCCGCCTGGCCCGGATCGCCGAGCTCAACGGTGCCATCGAAGCCTGCGAC
>JBOGFE010000576.1:0-3910 GCA_050741935.1 Acidimicrobiia bacterium
CCGCGCCTGACGTTCGTCGGAGTCGGGCCAGAGCTCGAACGCGAGTCGTGAGCGGTGCTGCAGGTCTCTCCGCAACGCGATCGACGCCAGGAACCGCTGCAAGCGAAGAGAGTCGAAGGCGCGAAGACGGCGGCCGTCCAAGATGACTTCGACCGCACCGAGCAGTCGGACCTCGAGCCGCACCGGCGATTCGCTACTGACCCTGCTCCTGTCACTCGGCATATGGTTCCTCCGGTAGCGGTCGAGCCTTCCAGAGTCTGTTATCCCCCTGGCCCGTGTCGATGACAAGCCAGCCCTCCCGGCAGATCAAACCCCGGATTTAGGGCCGTCTGGCCCGACGAGCGCGGCGTGGCGGGCAGGCCGTCAGCGCGACCCGTTCGATCCGTTCGAAGCCTCGCCTTGGGCATCTGGCCGGTGCAAGAGGAGCCGGACGGATTCGATGGTGTCGGCTTCGGCGGGAGCTTTGTCCTCCCGGTAGCGCTTCAACCGGGCGAAGCGGAGGATGACGCCGCCCGGGTACCGTGTGGAGGCCTGGACCCCGTCCAGGGCGATCTCGGCCACCACCTCGGGTCGGACGAACACGGTGATCCCTTCCCGGTGCGTCTCCAGTTCCAGGAAGCGGCGGGTCTGCCACTCAAGGGTTTTCTGCGTCATGCCCTTGAAGGTCTTGCCCACCATGACGAACCCGCCGTCGGGCCCCCGGGCGCCCAGGTGGACGTTGGACAGCCAGCCCCGGCGCCGGCCGTGGCCCCACTCGGCGCCCAGCACGACCAGGTCCAGGGTGAGGGCCACCTTGACCTTGCGCCACGCCTTGCCCCGCCGGCCCGCCTCGTAGGGCGACGACACCGCCTTGACCACCACGCCCTCGTGGCCGGCGGCCAGCGCCTCGGCCAGCACCGCCTCGCCCTCGGTCGGGTCGGTGGTGACCCGGCCGGGGATGCGCCAGGGCCCGGCCACGGCGCTCAGGGCCTCGAGGCGCTCGGACAGCGGGGCGTCGAGGAGGTCGGTGCCGTCCACGTGCAGGCAGTCGAAGAAGCGGGCCAGGAGGCGCTCCTCCCGGCGCATCGACTCCTGGAAGGGCAGGGGCCGTTCCTCGTCTCCCAGGGCCAGGGCCTCGCCGTCGAGGACGAAGCGCCCGGCGGGCATCTCCCGGGCCACCGCCACCACCTCGGGGACCCGGGCGGTGATGTCGTTCAGGTTCCGGGTGAACACGGTGACGTCGTCGCCCGACCGGTGGACCTGGATGCGCAGCCCGTCGAGCTTCCACTCCACCGAGGACAGGCCCAACTCGGCCACCGCCTCGGCCACGCCCGGCGACGACGAGGCCAGCATGGGCAGGAGGGGGATGCCCACCTCCAGGCCCACGGCGTCGAGCCCGGGGCGGCCCTCGGCCAGGGCCACGGCCGCCGTCCGGCCGAGGTCGCCGCAGAGCATGCAGGCCCGCCGCACCGCCGCCGCCGGCACGCCCGCCGCCTTGGCCACCGCCTCGGCCATGACCCCCTCCAGCGCCCCCTGGCGCAGCCCGCCGGTGAGCAGGCGGCGGAGGAAGTCGGCCTCGGGGGCGGTGGCCCGGCCGAGCAGGTCGGTGAGCAGCATGGCTCTCGCCCCCACGGAACCGGCTCCGGTGGTGGTGAGGACCTCGCCCAGGCCGCAGTCGACCTCGGTCACGGTCAGCGCCGCCTCGTCGGCGGGGACGGGGGCCAGCCCGACCAGGGTGGCCCAGCCCACGCCGATGCGGCCCTGGCGGGGCTCCCCGGCCAGGAAGGCGACCACCGGCTCGACCTCACCGGGGTCGAGCCGGGCCAGGAGGCCGGCGATGGCCGCGATCTTCGCTCCCCGGGCGGGGGTGGCGGCGACCGCCTCGGACGTGGTCACCACCTCGGCCATGAGCACGGCGCCATTATGGGGGGCACTCCGTCGAAGGGAGACCGACGTGACCATCCCCCTGCGTTCCCTCGCCCTGGCCGTCCTCAGCACCCTCGCCATCGTCCCCGCCGCCTGTGGCGACGAGGAGGGTGGCGGCGAAGCCGTGGAGACGTCGACCACCACCAGCGCCCCCGAGGCGGCCGAAGAGGTCACCCTGGCGGCCAACCTGTCCGGCAAGGAGGAGGTCCCCGACGCCGGGGTGACCGACGGGAGCGGCGTGGCCGAGGTCAAGATCGCCGGCGATGAGCTCTGCTACAAGCTCAACGCCACCATGGGCGAGAAGCCCACCCTCGCCCACATCCACACCGGGGCCGCCGGTGTCGCCGGCGACGTGCTGGTGAACCTGATGCCCACCTTCGCCGAGGGTGAGTCGGGGTTCACGGCCGAGAGCTGCCTCAAGCCCGACGCCGCCGCGCTGGCCTCGATCCAAGCAGATCCGGCCGGCTTCTACGTCAACGTCCACAGTGCCGAGCACCCCAAGGGGGCGATGCGGGGCCAGCTGGCCGCGGGCAGCGGCGGCGGCGGCACCGGCGGCGGCACCAGCGGCGGGAGCACCACCACCACCGGATCGGACGGCTACTAGCAGCACCCGACCCCGGGCCGGGCCCGTCGACTATCACTTAGGGCATGCCGGACCGCATCCTCAACTCACGGCTGGCGCCGTTCACCTCGACCATCTTCACCGAGATGTCGGCGCTGGCGCTGCGCACGGGCGCCGTCAACCTGGGCCAGGGCTTCCCCGACACCGACGGGCCGCCCGAGGTGGTGGAGGCGGCGGTGGCCGCCATCCGGGGTGGGCTCAACCAGTACGCCGCCGGCCCCGGGGTGCCCCAGCTGCGGGCGGCCGTGGCCGAGCACCAGCGCCGCTTCTACGGCATCGAGCTCGACCCCGACACCCAGGTGGCCATCACCTTCGGCGCCACCGAGGGGATCGCCGCCGCCGTCCTCGGCCTGTGCGAACCGGGCGACGAGGTCATCACCCTCGAGCCCTGGTACGACTCCTACGCGGTGTGCGCCGCCCTGGCCGGCGCCGGCCGCCGGGTGGTGACCCTGCGGCCTCCCGACTTCGCCCTCGATCCCGATGCCCTGGCCGCCGCCGTCACGCCGGCGACGCGGATGCTGATCATCAACACGCCCCACAACCCGACCGGGCGGGTGCTCCGCATCGACGAGCTCGACGCCATCGCCGCCGTGTGCATCGAGCACGACCTGATCGCCGTGACCGACGAGGTCTACGAGCACCTCGTGTTCGAGGGCACCCATGTCCCGCTGGCCACCCGGCCGGGCATGGCCGAGCGCACCCTCACCGTCTCCTCCCACGGCAAGACCTTCTCCTTCACCGGCTGGAAGATCGGCTGGGTCACGGGGCCGGCTCCGCTGGTGGCGGCGGCGCATGTGGCCAAGCAGTACCTGAGCTTCCACGGCGGCACCCCCCTCCAGCACGCCGCCGCCGTGGCCCTCGGCCTCCCTGACTCCTTCTACGCCGGGGTCGCCGCCGACCTGGGCGCCAAGCGGGACCTGCTCTGCACCGGCCTGGCCGACATCGGCTTCACCGTGTTCCCGCCCCAGGGCACCTTCTTCGTCGTCACCGACGCCGCCCCGCTGGGAGTGACCGACGGGCGCGCCTTCTGCCTCTCGCTGCCCGAGCGGGTGGGGGTGGTGGCCGTGCCCGTGTCCGTCTTCTACGACCATCCCGACACCGCCCCCACGCTGGTGCGCTTCGCCTTCCCCAAGCGCACCGAGGTGCTCGAGGAGGGGCTCGCCCGGCTCAAGGGCCTGGCCGCCGGGCACTGAGGCCGAGAGTGCGATGAAGGTCGCCGCCGTCCAGCACGACGTGATGTGGGAGGACGGGGCCGCCACCCGGCGCCACCTGGAGCCGCTGGTGGGCACGGCCACGGCCGCCGGCGCCCGCCTCGTGGTCCTCACCGAGATGTTCCCCACCGGCTTCACCATGGACCCGGCCCGGGTGGCCGAACCCGAGGAC
>JBOGFE010000577.1:0-2916 GCA_050741935.1 Acidimicrobiia bacterium
CCGCTGCGGGTGTAGTGGTGGGCCAGGATCTCGATCCACTCGTCGAGCCGGTCGGAGTAGAGGTCTTCGATGGCTTTCCCGGCGGCGGCGTGGTGGGTGTTGACGGCGTGACTACCTGACCACGGCGGCGGCTGGACTGGCCGGGTTCTTTGGGGATGGTGACGGTCTCCGTCGCCGGGTTGAGGGTGGCGGCACGATGGAGGGGTCCCCGATCGTGGAGAACCCCTCCCCACCAGAGTTGGACGCTCGGGGGAGGGGCCCTCCGAGGTGGTGTAGCCACCGTGGCCATGGTATGGCCCTGCCGGTTGAGCGTCGATGAGTACGCGGCGGCTGGCCGTGACGTGGCGGTCCCGCGGGCGTCATGCCCGGATTGCCGGACGCCGATGACGTTCCGTTCGGGCTATTGGCGGAAGGCTGATCGGGGGCGGCTGGTGATCTTCGTGTGTCGGGGGCAGTGCCGCCCGTGCTGTCGCAGCCATGCGCTGCTCCCGGCGTTCTGCCTGGTCGGGAGGCTCGACGGAGTCGAGGTCATCGGCGCCGTCCTGGCCCGGATCGCGGCGGGTTCGGGGGTCCGCCCGGCGGCCGCCGAGGCGGGCGTGCCCCATACCACCGCCCGGGACTGGCGTCGTCGGCACCGGGCCCGGGCTCCGGCTCTGGCGGTGGGCCTGGCCGGGGTGGTGGCTGCTCTGGGTGGCCCGCCGCTGCGGCTGTCGGCGGAGCCGGAACGGGCCGCCGTCGAGGCGGCGGGGGCGTGCTGGGCGGCGGCCCGGCGCCGGTTCCGGGACCGGACCCCGTCGCTGTGGCGGTTGTGGAGCCTCGTCACCGGCGGGGCGGCGCTGGGCACTGCCACGAATCCGCCCACGACAACGGCCGGCGGATGGGTCTTGATGCCGTCATCGCCATGACGGCCATGACCTGGAGGTGCCCCGTGTCCCCTGACGACATCGCCTTGTTCCGCTACCACCTGATCGCTGAGGCGTTGAACCCGCATCTGACCCCGGCCGAGCGGGGCTGGCTGGTGCGGGATCTGGCCTCGCGTGCCCATCCCCATCCTGACGGCGGGCTGCGGGCCTATTCCCGCAACAGCTTCGACCGGTGGGTCCGGGCCTACCGGGAGCGGGGCCTGGACGGGCTGCGGCCGGTCAAGCGGGCCGATTCCGGGTCGGTGCGCCGCCACCCCGAGCTGATCAGCGAGGCGGCCGCCCTGCGGGCGGAGGTCCCCGGCCGCTCGGCGGCGCACATCGCCGAGATCCTCTTCGCCCGCCACCGGGTCGTGGTGTCGCCCCGCACCATCCGCTCCCATTTGCGGCGCAGGGGACTGCAGCGCGCCGCGCTGGTCGGGGACCGGCGGGTCTTCGGCCGCTACGAGGCGGAACGGCCCAACGAGCGGTGGATCGGCGACGTGCTCAGCGGCCCGTTCGTCCCCCACCCGAGGGTGGCGGGGTCGAAGAAGGCCAAGCTGTTCCTCCTCGTCGATGACCACAGCCGCCTGTTGGTGCACGGCGCCTGGATGACCGACGAGAACACCCGGGCCGGCCAGGACGTGCTCCGAGCGGCGATCTGCCGGCGGGGCCTGCCCGAATCGCTGTACGTGGACAACGGCGCGCCGTTCGCCAACCACATGCTGGAGCGGACCTGCGCGGTGCTCGGCATCCGCCTGATCCACTCCAAGCCCTACTCCCCGGAAGGCCGCGGGAAGCAAGAGAGACTCAACCGCTATATCAGGGAACGGTTCCTGACCGAGATCGAGCATTCCGGCATCGCCAGCTTCACCGAACTCAACGACCGGTTCATGGCCTGGGCCGAGCAGGTCGCCAACGTCCGAGTCCACACCGAGACCGATCAGCGTCCCCTCGACCGGTTCGGGGCCGGGGAGCCGCCCCGCCTGCCCGACCCGGCCGTGTTGGCCGAGGCGTTCCGCTGGTCAGTGACCCGGGCGGTGACCAAGACCGCCACCGTTTCCCTGCAGGGGAACCGCTACCAGGTCGACCCTTCCCTGGTCGGCTACCGGGTCGAGCTCCGTTACGACCCCGAGGACCTCACCCGCCTCGACGTCTACCTCGAAGGCGACCACCAGGGCGTGGCCACGCCCCTGGTCATCGGCCGCCACGTCCACCCCGCCGTTCCCCAAGCCCTACCACCGCAAGTGATCCCGACCGGGGTGGACTACCTCGGTCTGGTCCTCGCCCACCAGGAAGAAACCCTGGGCGGGTCGATCTCCTACCGGGACGTGCCCCTCTTCGGCGACAACGAAGACGGCGACGGTCTCGTCGGAGCCCGATCGTGAGCCGCGCACCGTGGGTCACCCACTTCGGGTTCACCCGCACCCCGTTCTCGAAATCCATCCCGGCCAAGGATCTCTTCGTCCGCGACGCCCACGCCGAAGCCGTCGCCCGCATCAACTTCTGCGTTGCCGAATCAGCCCTCGGGGTCCTCACGGGTGACGTCGGCGCCGGCAAGACCGTCGCGGTGAGAGGGGCCACCGCCGCCATGGACCCGGCCTCCCACCATCTCGTCTACGTCCCCAACCCCGCCTTCGGGACCCGAGGTCTCTACGTCACCATCGTCAGGGCGCTGGGTGCCGCGCCCCGGTTCCACAAGGCGGAAGTCATGGCTCAGGCGGTCGAGCTGCTCGCCGCCGAAGAAGCCGAACGGCACCGGCGGGTCGTGCTCGTGATCGACGAAGCCCATCTCCTCACTCCCGACCAGCTCGAGGAACTGCGTCTCCTGACCAACGCCGAGCTGGATTCGAAGAGCCCCTTCGCCGGCCTGCTCGTGGGTCAGCCCACCCTCGCCCGGTCACTCCGCATGGGGGTCTTCGCCGCTCTCGATCAGCGCATCGCCACCCGCTACGCCCTCAAGCCCATGGACCTCGGCGAGTCCGCCAACTACCTCCGCCACCACCTCGCTCTCGTC
>JBOGFE010000578.1:0-4438 GCA_050741935.1 Acidimicrobiia bacterium
GGGCGCGGCCGGTTCGGAGGGGCGGTCCCCGGGCCGCCAGCCATTGCGGGGGATCCGGCGGGTGACGGCCGAGACCATGACCCGGTCGTGGTCGGAGATCCCCCACATCACCGCCATGGACGAGCTCGACGCCACCGGGCTGCTCGACGCCCGCCGGCGTCTGACGGAGACGGCCCCGGGCGCGGACATCTCGCTGGCCGTCCTGTTCGTGGCTGCCGTGGCCCGGGCCCTGCGCCGCCACCCGCTCATGAACGCCTCGCTGGACATGGCGGCGGGAGAGATCACAGTCCACGACGGATGCCACGTCGGGCTGGCCGTGGCCACCGACGCCGGCCTCCTCGTGCCCGTCGTCCGCGACGCCGACCGCCGGCCCCTGCCCGACCTGGCCGGCGAGGTGCGCCGGCTCACCGTGGCCGCCCGGGAGGGGAAGGCGGAGCTGGCCGACCTGCGGGGCGGCACCTTCACCGTCACCAACTACGGCAGCCTCGGAGGGCGCTTCGCCACGCCGCTCATCCGGCCCCCGGAGGCGGGGATCATGGGCTTCGGGGCCATCCGGCCCCGGCCGTTCGTGGCCGGGGGCGACGTCGTGGCCCGCCCGACCCTGCCCTACTGCTGCTCGGCCGATCACCGCCTCATCGACGGCGACCTCCTCACCGCCTTCTCCGAGGACGTCGCCGGCCTCCTGGCCAACCCCGTCCGGCTCCTGGCCGAACTGCTCCTCGGTTGACGGCGGGAGGGCGGGGAGAAGTGACGGCGGGAGGGCGGGGATAGGAATGGTCGTCGGAGAGGTCGCCACCGGAACCGACGTCCTCGTCATCGGCGGGGGTCCGGGGGGCTACGCCGCCGCCCTGCGGGCCGCCCAGCTCGGCCAGTCGGTGACCCTGGTGGAACGGGACCGCCTCGGCGGGGTGTGCCTCAACGTCGGCTGCATCCCGTCCAAGTCCCTCATCCACGCCGCCGACGTGGCCGCCGCCGGCGCCGAGGCGGCCGACATGGGCATCGACCTGGTCGCCACCGCCGACATGGCCCGGGTCCAGCAGTGGATCGGCGGCGTGGTGGACCGCCTGACCGGTGGGGTGGAGAAGCTGCTCCGGGCGGCCGGCGTGACCGTCGTGCAGGGAACCGCCCGCTTCGCCACCCCCCGCCGGGTGGCGGTGTGGCAGGGCCTCGGCCAGGGAGGTGACACCGGGGACGCAGCCGCCCAGTTCTTCGAGGCCACCTCGGTGATCGTGGCCACCGGCTCCCGCCCCGTGGAGCTGTCCGAGCTGCCCTTCGACGGGCACCGGATCCTCGACTCCACCGCTGCCCTCGCCCTCGACCACATCCCCACCCGGCTGGTGGTGGTGGGCGCCGGCTACATCGGGGTGGAGCTGGGCACCGCCTTCGCCAAGCTGGGTGCCGGCGTCACCCTGGTCGAGCTCACCGAGCGGCTCCTCCCGGGGATGCCGGCCGGGCCGGCCCGGGTGGTCGAGCGGGCGCTGCGGGCCCGGGGCGTGGGGCTCCACCTCGGCACCAAGGCCCTGGGCCTCGACGGCGGCGACCTGGTGGTCGAGGGCCCCGAGGGCGAGCACCGCCTCCCGGCCGACGCCGTGATCGTGGCCGTGGGCCGCCGGCCGAACACCGAGGCCCTGGGCCTGGAGCAGGCCGGCATCCACCTCGGGGCCGGCGGGCTCGTGCCCGTCGACCCGGCCCGGAAAGCGGCCAGGGGCATCTACGCCATCGGCGACATCACCGCCGGCCCCGCCCTGGCCCACAAGGCCACCGCCGAAGCCGAGGTGGCCGCCCTCTCCGCCGCCGGCCGGCCCGCCGCCTTCGACCCCGCCACCGTCCCCGCCGTGGTCTTCTCCGACCCCGAGGTGGCCACCGTCGGCCTCACCGCCGAGCAGGCCACCGGGGCCGGCGCCGAGGTCACGTCCTTCACCTTCCCCCTCGCCGCTTCGGGCCGGGCCGTGTCGCTGGGCCGCACCGACGGCCACGTCGAGGTGGTGGCGGAACGGGGCGACGGCACCGTGCTCGGCATCCACATGGTGGGGCCGGGCGTGGCCGAGCTGGCCTTCGGGGCGGCGCTGGCCGTCGAGATGGGCGCCACCACCGAGGACCTGGCCCTCACCATCGCCCCCCACCCGAGCATCGCCGAGGCCATCACCGAAGCGGCCAAAGGCGCCGCCGGCCGCCCCCTGCACATCACCCGCTGACACCGAAGCGGGGCGGGCTGATGCCGAGTGTTCGGCCTCGGGGCGAACGATTCGATGTTCCACCGCGCCTATGGCGCCGCTGGTTGGTCAGCCGATTGGGAAAGCATCGGCGGGACCTTTGTCAGCCGTCCGGCGGTCCTGGCACTCCCTCAGCACAAGAGCTGCCATGTGGTGGGTATCGGCCTTGACGGGGCGATGTACCTGCAGGGCCGCACTTCTGCCGGATGGTTCATGGATTGGAAACGGCTGGGCGGCGTGTTCATCTGACGGATGACCAGGACCTCGCCTCGGGCATTGTCACCGCGGTCTGTCTCAACCTCACCCGCTCGTGGCGTTGTTCCGCAACACCTGTCGTTGCGCAACAACGCCTCCAGCTCGAGGTCTGACCCCGGACGGGCGGGTTAGGGTTAGGAGCCGCCGGCGACCAGGATCTCGGCCATCTGGACGGCATTGAGGGCGGCACCTTTGCGCAGGTTGTCGCCCGTCACCCACAGGTCGATGTTCCCGGGCCGGGACGGGTCCTCCCGCAGCCGGCCCACGAGCACGGGGTCGACGCCGGCGCCCTCCAGGGCGGTGGGGGCCCCGTCACCCCCGTCGACCAGCACCACGCCCGGCGCCCCGGCCAGCAGCTCGGCCGCCTCGGCCTTGGACACCGGCCGGGCGAACTCCAGGTTGGCGGTCATGGCGTGGCCCACGAAGACGGGCACCCGCACGCAGGTGGCGGTCACGGCGATGTCGTCGGAGTGGAGGATCTTGCGGGTCTCGTGCACCAGCTTCCACTCCTCGGAGGTGTAACCCGCCTCCTTCACCGACCCGGCCAGGGGAATGACGTTGCCGGCGATGGGCTTGGACCACACCTCGCCCGGGGGCAGGGGCCCGCCGGCGCCGGCCCGGCGCAGCGCCTCGGTCTGGCCGGCGTACTTGGTCCACTGCTGGTCGAGCTCGCCCATGCCCGCCTGGCCGGCGCCCGACACCGACTGGTAGGTCGACACCACCATGCGGCGCAGGTCCGCCGCCCGGTGCAGGGGCGCCAGGGCGGTGACCAGGACCATGGTGGTGCAGTTGGGACAGGAGGCGATCCCCACCGGCAGGTCGCCCAGGTCGCCGGGGTTCACCTCGGCCACCACCAGGGGCACCTGGGGGTCCATGCGGAAGGCGGCCGAGTTGTCCACCACCCGCGCCCCGGCGGCGGCGGCCTGGGGCGCCCACTCCACCGCCAGCGGGTCGTCGACGTCGATGACCACGATGTCGAGCCCGTCGAAGCAGCCGGGCCGGAGTGTCTGAACCACGATCTCTCCGGGGGCACTCCCGGCCCCGAAGGGGAGCCGGCGCCCCTCGGAGCGGGCCGAGGCGTAGCCCCGCAGCTCGCCGACGGGAAAGTTCCGGTCGGCCAGTATGCGCAGCATCTCGCCGCCGACCAGGCCGGTCACGCCCACCACCCCGATGCCCACGTCGCCGGCGGGGCTCACGGGTTCACCTCGGACAGGCCGAAGATGTCGTGGAGGGCCCGCACGGCCCGCTCGACGTCGCCGGAGCGGACCACGCAGGAGATGCGGATGGACGAGGTGGAGATCATCTCGATGTTCACGCTCTCCTTGGCCAGCACCTCGAACATGGTGGCCGCCACCCCGGGATGGGTCTTCATGCCCGCTCCCACGAGGGAGACCCGGGCGATGTCGGAGTCCTGGTCGAAGGCGGCGGCGCCGATCTCGGGGACGATCCCCTCGATGACCCGCGCCGCCCGGGTCAGGTCGTCCTTGGGGAGCGTGAAGGAGATGTCGGTCGTCCCCCCCGAGGACGTGTTCTGCACGATCATGTCCACGTTGACAGCCTCGTCGGCCAGGGCCCGGAACACCCGGGCGGCGATGCCGGGCCGGTCCGGCACCCCCGAGATGGTCACCTTGGCCTCCGAGGTGTCGTGGGTGACGCCGGAGATGATGGCCGCTTCCATGGAACTTTCCTCCCTCACCCAGGTGCCGGGTTCCCAGGTGAAGCTCGAACGGACGTGCACGGCCACGCCGTGGTTGCGGGCGAACTCGACGGAGCGCAGGGCCAGGACCCGGCCGCCGGTGGCGGCCATGTCCAGCATCTCCTCGTAGGACACCTGGCCCAGGCGCCGGGCGTCGGGGACGATGCGGGGGTCGGCGGAGTAGACGCCGGCCACGTCGGTGTAGATCTCGCAGGCCTCGGCCCCCAGGGCGGCGGCCAGGGCGACGGCGGTGGTGTCGGAGCCACCCCGCCCC
>JBOGFE010000579.1:0-22524 GCA_050741935.1 Acidimicrobiia bacterium
CCCCGGGAGTGGGTGGACCGCCTCGATGCCGCCCACGACAACCTGCGGGTGGCCCTCGACCATGCCGGCGACCACGACCCCGAAGCGGCCCTGCGCCTGGCCGGCGCCCTGCGACCCTTCTGGTGGGTGCGGGGCCACTGGCACGAGGGCCGCACCCGCCTGGAGGCGGCCCTGGCCCGCTCGGGGGAGGCGACCCCGGCCCTGCGGGCCAAGGCGCTGGTGGGAGCGGCCGACCTGGCCGAGTGGCAGGGGGACAGCGGACCGGCCGTCACGCTGGCCGAGGAGGCCCGGGACCTCTTCCGGCAGCTGGGGGATCGCGCCGGGGAGGCGGAGTGCTGCTGGAAGCTGGGCAACGTGGCCATGATGCGGAGCCGGACGGCCGAGGCCCGGGCCTTGCTGGAGGAGGGGGTGGCCATCGCCCGGGAGCTCCCGGACCGGAACCACCTGGCCGAGCTGCTCAACGCCCTCGGCTGCCTCGCCCTCGACGAGGGCGACTTCGCCGCCGCCCGCCGGCTGTGGGAGGAGACGCTGGCCGCCGACCCGTCCACCTCCGACGCCTTCGTCGGCGGTCCCGGGTCGCATGCCCGCTACAACCTGGCCATGGTCCTGTGCTTCGAGGGGTCCTACCCGGCGGCCCGGGCGCTGGCCGAGGAGAGCCTGGAGCGGGGCCGGGAGCTGGGCGATGCCAGCCTGGCCGCCGGCGCCCGGGGCCTCCTGGGCGAGCTGCACCTCTTCGAGGGCGACTTCGCCGCCGCCCGCTCCAACCTGGAGGAGAGCCTGGAGGCGCACCGCCGGCTGGGGGAGGCGACCATGGTGGCGGGCAACGAGCTGCGCCTCGGCCGCCTGGCCCTGGCCCGGGGCGACCTGGTCGAAGCCCGGGGCCGCCTGGAGGAGGGGCTGCGCCATCAGCGGGACCTGGACGGCACCTGGGGGACGGCCGCTGCCCTGCGGGCCCTGGGGATCGTGGCCCGGGAGGAGGGCCTCCTGGGAGAGGCGCGCGCCGCCCTGGAGGAGAGCCTCACCCTCTTCCAGGAGATGGACAGCCGCGACGACGTGATGACCGACCTGGGCGAGCTGGGTGAGCTGGCCGCCGACGAAGGCGATCCGCTCACCGCCCGCCGGCTGCTGGAGGAGAGCCTGGACCGCAGCCGGGAGCTCGGCACCAAGCGGGAGACAGCGTGCCGGCTGGCGGCCCTCGGCCGGCTGGCACTGGCCGAGGGCGACCTGAAGGAGGCGGGACGCTGCCTGGCCGACGCCCTGCGCCTGGCCGTGGAGCTGGGCGCCCGCCCGGTGGTGGCCGAGGCGGCCGAGGGGCTGGCGGCCACGGCCGCGGCCGACGGCGACGCTTACCGGGCCGCCCGCTACTTCGGCGCCGCCGCCGGGTTACGCGACGCGATGGGAGCGGCGGCCCTCCTGCCCTCGCTGCGCACCGCCCACGACGCCGCCTGGTCGGTCCTCCAGGAGGCGCTCTCCGAGGACCAGACCGAACAGGCGATGGCCGAGGGCCGGGCGCTCTCCCTCGACGAGCTGGCCTGAGAAGGGCCTGCGGGTCGATTCCGGATCGTGATAATCGACGTTATCCAGCACTCGGGCACTGCCCTCTACTGGCCTGAGCAGGGACAGGACGCTCGGTCCGGAGGACGGCCTTCCGATCATGCGGCGTCGCCCGTGCCCAAGCTCTCGCCGATGAGCTGGAGAACCTCGATATCCAAGGCGCCAGCAAGATGGCGGTACTCGAGCCCCACGTTGAAGGCGGCGAGAACGCGGGCGTCTTCCACTTCGGCTGGCTTGAGCTCACCCGCCCACTCGGCGACGTCAGCCCAGCGCCACAGCCGCTGACGGGTCCGCAGATGCGACACCGGCGGTGGAAAGGTCCCGCCGCCACGCTCCCCATTCGCCAACAGCCGGATCGACTCCGGTGTACGCCCCAGCCGCTCGGCAATCTCGGGGATCGTCACCAAGGGTTCCGGCTCAACCCGGCGAACCCTGAGACCACCCACCGACTCCACCTGGCTGATTGCGGACGCGACGGCGTCGAGGATCGAGTTGGCCTCTCGCGTGAAGTCTCCGACACCGACACCGTTCACCTCGCCGAAGGACGCGTCGTCACAGCCGGCCTCGTAGAGAGCGTTCACGACCTCATCGGAGTCCAAGTCGCCAGCGACAATCAGGGTGAACTCGTACTCCTTCATCCTTCCTTCTCCTTATGGTCGCAGCGGTCGACGAACCGGCGGATCCGCTTCGCCTCGTTGCCTTCGTTGCGGGGTGTCGAGTGGACCCGCAGAACGCAGACGTCTGCCGGACAATGGATTGCTCCCCAGACGTGGCCGCTGTGGATCGGCCGCACGGTGAAGCCACCTTCGTCCTCGGCGTACTGAAGTGCCTTCTCGACATCCTTCTTCTGATGGCGGTCCCGGCCGGGCATGTTGTCATTATCCAACAGTCGTTGGACAATCGCAACAGGTCAGTCTTCGGCACGGGTACCGGTCAACCACACACCACCTCAACCGGGGCCGGTGTAGGGGCTGGGCTCGGTGGCGAGCGGGACATAGCGACGGCGATTCAGCCGCAGGCCGTAGCGGCGGCCCTTCGGGCCGCGCGGCTGCGCCGGCTTGGCGTGGACCGGCCGTTTTCTTCGCTCCCCCAGCATGAGGATGGGATTTGCCGACGCGGGACTGGTTGCCTGCTGAGGGGTGACGTAAAGGACACGCCGTCTGCTTGTGGCGTCGTCGCAGGTCCATGGCGGAGCAGCACCGGAGGACCATGGGCTGGGCAAACGCCTGAGAATGCCGGCAGCCGATCTCGGCGCCGTCGAACGTCAAAACCGCGACGTGCCGCATGTCTCTTCCCTCGAGCATGCGGCCACCGCCGTCACTTACCGTGGCGGCGGTTCAGCCCACGGTTCCCTGACCGAGGCCCACTGCGTGTCGGTTCGGCGCCGTCACACAGTTCTCGTCGAGGTGCTCGGGCTCCAGGTACGTCTCGTAAACCATCTCGACAGGGAAGCCACCGAGTTGCCCCCGGATTTGGCCCGCGACGGTGCCGATGTAGGACCAGGAACCGGTCAAGATCAAGGCGGAGCTTCCGACGGTGGGCAGATGCGCCTCCCAGATGCCCTTCCCGCCCAAGAATGCGCAGGTGTTCCCGCCGGCAGGCACGTCCGAGCCTGCGTAGGAAAACCACCATTCGAAGTGCCCCGGACCACCGGTGAGCTGCCGGCCCTTCAGGGTCCCGAGACAGGTCATCGTGCCAATGCCGTGGCCCGTGCCCTCGCTCGGGGTGACCATGTAGCCCGAGAAGGTGTCATGAACCTCGAAGGTGCAAAGCGCCGGAGTACGCCCGCCCTCCGCCGCCCGTGCAACTGCCGTCAGGGGCAACGCCGCCAGTCCCGACATCACGATCAGGAATCCGGCCCGGACCCGGAAACGGTTCAAGTCCATGCCGTACCCTCCCTTCCCCCTCCGGCAGACGGTACGAATGTGGTGGTGGGGCGTCGTTCGCCTCCGTGATGCCGCGTCTGTCAGGTCGGCGACATTGACGTGACCTCAGGACGGGGAGCTGACTCACGTCCCGCACGACAGCAGGCCGTCACCCAGTAGCCCTTTCACGGCCGGGATCGTGTGCGCGGCGAGCGTCCACTCGTCGAGGGAGAGCTGGCGGCTTGTCTCTCGGACAAGGTCGCCGAGCGGGCGGTGACCGTCGCAGCGGCAGAGGACGGCGAAGACGGCGGGCTCGACCGTGCGGGTGACGCCCAGGCCGGGAACCACGCCGATCCGAACCGGCCCATGGGCGAAGCCACCGCCACGGTGGAGCGGTGTCCGGGCCGCGGTTTGCCCGTCCACGGTTCGGAACACCAGGCTGAGGACGGACCGGTCGTCTGTCATCCGCGCCAGCACATCCCGGGCCTGGAAGATCCGCAGCATCTGGTTGCCGGCGAAGCCGGACGGCGGTTGCGTCACCGGTATCCCGACCCGCCACCACGGGCCCTCAGGTCTGCGTCGGATCGTCACCACCCCATAGGCGACCGCCGAGATGCCCGCTCCCCGCAGATAGCGCGTCCACCGCTCGACCGCGGCGCGGAACTCGTCGGACCCGGGATCGAGATGCCCGTTCCAGCGCCGGGCGTAGCGTGACGTGGTGTCGGTGGCGTAATGGACGACGACAGCATCGGCGTCGATGCCCTCGAGCCATCGCTCGATGGGTGCCAACGAATCCTCGGGCGTGCACGCCCAGTTGCACAGCATCACGGCGTAGCCACCCGCGTCGAGATGACGGGAGGCGCTCCGCAGCAGCATCCGGCCCAGGGCGTCGCCTCGCTGCGGGCTGTCCCGGAAGACGCAATGACGGTCCGGGGACATGACGAAGGGTGGGTTGACGACGATCAGATCGAAGCGCTGCGACTCGACCGGATCGAACCAGCTGCCAAGCCGGAAGTCGACGACGTGGTCCAGATCGTTCATCGCCGCGTTGAACGTGGCCATGGCGACGGCCCGGGGGTTGACGTCGACTCCGAACACGCTGGCGCCATGGGGCACCGCCACGAGCGCCTGGACGCCACAGCCCGTTCCCAGGTCGAGGACGCGCGGCACCGTCGGCCGCACCGTCGTCTGCGCGAGCAGCACCGCCGCGTTGTTCAGACCGGCGACGTGATGGGATCGCGGGCGGGCATCCGCGCCGATCAGCACCCCCGCGAACGGTTCCACTCGGAGTTGGGAGGCCACCCGGCCCGGCGACGTTGCCCGTAACACGCCGGAGCGCAAGAGATCGTCCATCGACAGGGGTGCCAGCGCAGCTGCAGCTTCGTGGCCGTCGACGTCTACGCAACCATCGAAGAGACGACGAAGCACACCGAGCCTTCCGGTGGCGTGGTGTTCCTCCCGGGTGCGATCGGTGGGCCACGGCTGCGTGGCATCCGGCCGGCCCGATCGGGTGGCGGGGGTGACGGCGACGTAACCGGCTGCCCGCAGTCGGTCGCCGAGGCCGGCGGCCACTTCCGCCACCAGCTCGCTGCCGGCGCACGTCCGGCGTGGACCCACTTGATCAGCTCCCGGGCAGATCGACGGGGACCTCGTGAGCGTAGCGACGCCGAATTGGCGGCGATGGAGCCAATGTCAGCCCACAGCGTCCATCGCGTGTTGGTACGGTCCTCGCGGGAGAAGGAGGGCCCCCATGCCGCTAGGTGGGTACAGCGCAGCGAAATTTCTCCTCGAACTCGACGGGAACCCGGCCGGTTTCTTGGCCTCGCTGGAGGGTGGCGAGCCCTTCGCAGAGGTTGTGGAGGAGCACCCAGCGCAGAACGGTGTCGTCAAGAAACATCCCGGTCCCGTCCGCTACGCCCCGATCATCGCAACCTGTGGGCCGGGGATGAGCGCGTCGCTCTACGCGTGGATCGCCGCCATGCTCGACGGGACCCAGACCGCCTCCGACGGCGCCGTCATCGCCCTCGATTTCAACTACCGCGAGGTGTGGCGGCTCGAGTTCGAACAGTCACTCATCACCGATGTGGTCTTCCCGTCGGTGGATGGGACCTCGAAGAAGTCCGTGTTCATCGAACTCACCTTCCAGCCTGCCGTCACCCGCATCGATGTCAGCCGCAGTGGCGAGTCCCACGGCGGCCTGGTCACGAAGTCTCAGAGCAAGTGGCTGGCCGCCAACTTCAGGTTGAAGGTCGATCAGCTTCCGACGGCCAAGGTCGTCGGCGTTGACCCGATCGTCGTCACCCAGCCGATCAAGCACACCGACGTTCCTGCCCTCGACGGTCCCGTGAAGGTCTCCGGGGTCGCGTTCACGCTTCGGGACTCGGATGCGACCCCGGTGCGTCAGTGGCACGACGACTTTGTCGTCCAAGGGAACCACGGTTCGGAACACGAGCGGGCCGGCACGTTGGAGCTTCTCGATCCCAACCTCCAGAACGTGCTCTTCAGTGTCACCCTCGCCCATCTCGGCATTGTGCGGGTCGTCCGTGACCGACAGGACCAAGCGGCCCAGGTGGTGACGCGCACCCGGGCCGAGATGTACTGCGAACAGGTCGGCTTTGCGGTCAAGCCCGACGTCGTCGGCGTCCCGGCCCTGGCCGCGGGGAAGGTCGTGGCCCCGGAGGAAGGGGTGCACACCGCCGCGGCGGTCATCGTCGGAAAGGCGGTGCTCGCCGCGTTGGAGCATGGCGGGTCATCCACCCGGCTCCTCGCCAGCCTCGGAAAGGCGGGGGTCCTACCCGAAGGGCCCGTTGCCCTCTCCCCCGACGCAGCCAAGGCGTTGGCAGAGCAGCTCATCACCTCGGAGCCGGAACTGGCCGGCCCCGCCGAGGACCGCCGCCGAGTGGATGGACGGGCGCTGGGCCGCTCCTGGGCGACGCAGCGGGCGAGTCTGTCCGAGTTGGAGAACATCGTCGGCCTCGACGACGGGCCATGGGATGCACTCCGGCTCGCTGAGGACCACTCCCTCTTCGCTTCGCTCCACGACGCCGGCCTCATCCCGGCCACCGAAGTCGGCCCCATGGAATTGGGACGCGACCCCTTCGTCGAAGGTCTCGTCGACGGCGCCTCACTGATCCACAAGCAGGTTCTGCCACACCTCGCACAGCTTCGGCTGGAACGGCAGGTGGACGAAGAGTCCACCTATCTGGAACTGGCGTCGAATCTGGCCCGCCAGTCGCAGGCGACCCGTGCGTTGGCCGACGTGCTCCTCCAGCGGCACCGCGACGACCTCGGGAATCTCTTCCTGAAAAACAGACTCACCGACGAAGGCGGGACTCCAGTTCAGAAGGAGCCTCCCGTGGATCTGGCCAACCTCTTCATGAAATTGCGCGACGGCGAGGCCCCCGATGACCAGTGACCCCGTCGAGGGTCATGTCGGGGTGGGCGATCCTGGCCTGTTGACATCGTTGACAAGTCGTTGATGTTGACATCGTTGACGAGTAGGATGTGTTCATGTCGGATGCGGTGGAGTCGCTGCTTGCGAGGGTGTCGGTCGAGGCGCGGCGGGACCCGGTGCGGGTCCGGCCGGTGCTCCAGGTGCTTGTCGGAGACGAACCCGACCATGAAGGCGGGCTGCGGGAGGTTGCCTCGCAGCTGAACGAGGCGCGTCGGGACTCGCTCCTGGCCGAGTTCCGGGCGGGGTCGCTGACCGCCGATGCGGTGCGTCAGCTCCTCGGGTTGGGGTCGCGGCAGGCGGTGCACCAGTTGCGGCAGCGGGGCCGGCTGCTCGGCCGCACCCTCGGGAACACCACTCTGTTTCCGGCGTGGCAGTTCGCCGGCGGTGCGTTGCGGCCGGACCTGCCCGCCCTCCTGCAAGCGTTGTGTCGCTTCTCCACGGATGCGGTCGCCGCTGACCGGATCATGCGGCTCCCCCGGCCCGAACTCGACGGGCGATCTCTGGCCGAGGCGATCGACAAACCGAACTCAGCGGACGTCGTCAGGGTGCTGTTGGATCGTCTCGGGGGCGGGTTCTGACCATCGAGCTGTCGGCCGAACGGCCGGCGGGACTTCGACTCCATCGGCTCCGTGGTCCGTTCTATCGAATCGATAGGGTGCCCTTCTCGAGGTGGTCGTGGGAGCCGCATGCGGTTCCGCGGCATCGGTTCGACTCCGCCGCCGCCACCAGGGTCCGCTATGCGGCTACTGCTTCCCATGGGGCAGCCCGGGAACGGTACCGGGACACCGGCTCCTATATCCCGCCCGACCATGCGGGCCACTACCTCGTCACCCTCACCGGAGACCTCCGGGTCCTCGACCTGCGGCGGGAGACGACCCTTGATGCCCTCCGGTTGGATGACCGGATCTCCACCGGGCACGAACCCGAGATCCGGGAGGCGGCTCAGCAGCTGAGCGACCTCGTCCGCCGCTGGTGGGGGGAGTCGGTCCACGGCATCGCTTACCGGCCGAGGACGACACCTGAGACGTCGGTGAACGTGGCGTTCTTCGAGCACGCGCCATTGCGGGGCCGGTCGGTGAGACTCGACCGGGCGCGCCGACTTGGCGACCAGCTCGTCGTCAGGTACGGATTCACGATCGACTTCTCGGGTGCCTCGACGAGCTCTCATTGTTGAAGCTGGGGGGTCTTTCGGGGCCACTGCGGTCCGGCGGCGTCGCCGGCGAACCGGACCAGTTGTCGGTCGCCGCCCACCGCCGAGCGTGGGGTTGGTGGGGACACGCCGACGCCGGCTGGGAGGGGGCGCCGGGGGGGCTGCGGTCCGGATGCGCAGGCTGTCACGCCATTGGTCTCCCGCTGGTACCTACGATGAACACCACGGAATCCGGGGAGGCGGCATGCAGGGGCGGTACGGGACGGACCTCCAGTTCCGGATGCTCGGCCCGCTGGAGGTGTCCCGCGGCGAGTCGACGATTTCCGTGGCTCCGGGCCGGCCCCGTGTGCTCCTGGCTCTGCTCCTGGTCCACCTCGGCGACGTCGTCTCCACCGACCGTCTGATCCAGGAGCTGTGGGGCGGCCATCCCCCGGCCAGTGCCGGCCACGCCCTCCAGGTCTACATCTCGAACCTGAGGAAGCTGCTCGAGCCCGCGCGGCGCCCCGGCACGACGGCCCAGGTCCTGGTCACCAGGCCCCCCGGGTACGGCCTCGAGGCGCCGCCTGACTGCTGCGACGCCGGCCGGTTCGAGTCCTTGCTGGGCGAAGGGCGCCGCGCCCTGCACGAGCGCCGGCCAGTCGAGGCGGGACGGATCCTCGACGAGGCCCTCGGGTTGTGGCGGGGCGCGGTGCTGGCCGACCTGGGAGACGAGCCGTTCGTTCAGCCCGCCGCCATCCGGCTCGAGGAGCTGCGACTCGACGCCACCGAGGCCCGGATCGAGGCCCGCCTTGCCCTCGGGCGGCACCACGAGTTAATCGGCGAGATCGAGGCCCTCGTCCACCGGCATCCGTTCCGAGAGCACCTGTGGGCCCATCTCATGGTCGCCCTGTACCGGTCGGGCCGCCAGGCCGACGCCCTCGGCGCCTTCCAGCGCCTCCGCACGGTGCTGGGCGAGGAGCTGGGCCTGGAACCGAGCCCGGAGCTGCGTGAGCTGGAGGTCGCCGTTCTCCGCCACGACGCGGCCCTGGCCGCGCCACCGCCCCCAGCCGCGGTGGCCGCCGAGCCCGAACTGGCCCTGGTGACGCTGGTGCTGACCGACATCGAGGGCTCGACGGGCGCCTGGGAAGAGGAGCCGGCCGCCATGGCCGCCGCCCTGGCCCACCACGACTACCTGGTCGCCGACGTCGTCAGGGCCCACGGGGGCCGGCTGCTCAAGACGCGAGGCGAAGGCGACTCCACGTTCTCGGCCTTCGAGCGAGCCAGTGCGGCAGTGGCTGCCGCCTGGAGGCTGCGCCGGACACTGGCGGCCGAAACCTGGGCGACATCAGCTCCGCTGCGGGTGCGGATCGCCGTCCACACCGGCGAGGCCCAGGCCCGGGACGGCGACTACTTCGGGCGGGCGGTGAACCGGGCGGCCCGGTTGCGTTCCGTGGCCGCCGGCGGGCAGGTGCTGCTATCCCGGGCGACCGCCGAGCTCGTAGCCGACGCCCTCCCCCCCGGCGCCACCCTCGTCGAGCTCGGCGACCGCACGCTGCACGGCTTGCACCGTCCAGAGCACGTCTTCGAACTGGTCCCCCATCCCGCAGCGGATGAAGCCGGCCCCGGCGATCAGGTCACGCCGGAGGCGGCGCCGCCTCGCATACCGCTTCCCCACCTGCTCACCGACACCGGGGTGTTGTTCGTGGGGCGAGGCTCGGAGCTGGAGCGGCTCGACCAACTCTGGAACGAGGCGGCCGCCGGCGAGCTGCGGGTCGTGTTCCTGGCCGGGGAGCCGGGCGTGGGCAAGACCCGCCTGGCGGACGAGGTGGCCAACCGGGTCCACGAGAGCGGAGCCACCGTCCTCGCCGGCCGGTGCGACGAAGACCTCGGCGTGCCCTACCAGCCATTCGTCGAGGCACTCCGCCAGTTCGTCGACCACACCCCGGCACCGGCGCTGTCCCGGGGCCTGGGCCGCTTCGGCGGCGAGCTGGTGCGCTTGGTCCCCGAGCTGGCCGACCGGGTGTCCGGTCTGCCGTCACCGTTGCGCTCCGATCCCGACACCGAGCGCTACCGTCTTTTCACCGCCGTGGCCGGCTGGATGGCCGCCGCCTCCGCCGACCGTCCCCTCCTCCTCGTCCTCGACGACCTCCAATGGGCGGGCGAGCCGACGCTGCTGCTCCTTCGCCACGTGGTCCGGTCCACGTCGCCGAGCCGTGCCCTGGTCCTCGGCACCTACCGGGACACCGAGCTCGGTGCCGACCATCCCCTCCTCGGGCTCCTGGCCGACCTACGGCGCCAGGCGGGTGTCGAACGGCTCACGCTGGCGGGCCTCGACGAGTCCGGCGTCGCCTCCTTCGTCGCCCAGGTGGCCGGGCACCTCCTCGACCAAGACCCCGTAGCCCTGGCCCGGGCGATCCATCGCGAGACCGAGGGGAACCCCTTCTTCGTCCGTCAGGTGCTCCGCCACCTGGCCGAAACCGGGGCCGGTCAGCGTCCGCCTTCGGACCCCGGGATCCCCGCTGGGGGCGGATTCGGCGTTCCCGAGGGCGTACGGGAGGTGGTGACCAGGCGGCTGGCCCGTCTTTCCCCACAAACCAACCGGGTCCTGCAGACGGCGGCCGTGGTCGGCACGGAGTTCGAACCGACCCTCCTCCGGAGCGACGATCACGACGAAGACGCGGTCATCGCCGCGGTGGAGGAGGCGACGGCGGCCCGCCTCGTTGTCGAAGGCGCGGGGAGCCGTTACCGCTTCGTCCACGCCATCGTTCGCCGCACCCTCTACGACGGACTGTCCGCCGTGCGCCGGGGGGCGCTCCACCGCCGGGTCGCCGAAACCATCGAGAGGCTTTACGCCGGCCGCCTCGACGATCACCTGCACGCGCTGGCGCACCACTTCACCCGCGCCGGAACCGACCACGCCAAAGTCGTCGACTACGCCACCCGGGCCGGTGATCGCGCCATGGCGCAGCTGGGTTTCGAGGCCGCCGCCGCCCACTACCAGCAGGCCCTCACCGCCATGGACGCCATGCCCGGTGACGACCCTGCCGGCCGCGGCGTCGTGCTGCTCGGTCTCGCCCGGGCCCGGGCCCGAGGCGGCGACACCCGGGCCACCGACACCTACCTGACGGCGGCTGAAGCGGCCCGCGCCGGCCTCGACGCCGAGACCCTGGCCGAAGCGGCGCTCGGTCTCGCCGACCTGTGGGCGTTCTCCGCTTCCGTCAACGACACCCGCATCGCCCTCCTGGAGGAGGCCCGGCAGGCCCTGAGTGGGTCAACCTCCCCCGTCACCGCCCAACTCCTCGCCCGTCTGGCCACCGAGCTGTACTGCGTGCCCGGCTCCTGGGACCGGCGGGAGCAGCTGAGCGCCGACTCGATCGAGGTGGCACGCCGCCTCGACGACCCCTTGACGCTGGCGCTGTCGCTGCATGCCCGCAACTACGCCCTGTGGGGACCGGGTGGTGCCGAAGAACGCCTGGCCCGCGGGAAGGAGATCGTGGTCCTCGCCCACCGGGGCAATGACCCCGAACTCGCCCTCCAGGGCCACGCCTGGTGCCAGACGGCTCTCCTCGAATTGGGCGACGTGGCCGGGCTCGATCTGGAACTGGCCGCCTACCAGCGTCTCGCCGAGGAGCTCCGCCAGCCCCGCTACCACTGGTATGCCTGTTCCCGTCTGGGGATGCGCGCCCTGCTGGCCGGGGATCTGGATAAGGGGGAGCGCCTGGTCCGCCAGGCCCGGGACATCGGGGACGAGGCGGGCGAGCCCGACGCCGAGAACGTGTTCGGGGCGCAGATGTTCGCGGTGTGGCAAGAGCGGCCGTGCCCGGAGGCGACCGAGGTCCTCGAAGGCACCTCCCGGGTCGCCGGGGTCACCCTCCCCGCCGACTCACCGCTGGTCCTCGGATTTCGTCTGATGCGCCTCTTGTTGCTCCTCGACACCGACGGCCGGGACGACACCCGGGCCGAGCTCGCGGAGCTCCTGGACTTCGCCATCGGCAAGCTGGACCACAGCTTCTACGGGATGGGATGGGCGATCCTCGTCGTCCTCCTCAGCACCACCGCCGACCGCCTCGGTGCTTCCCAGGCGTCGGCGACGCTCTACGACCTGATGCTGCCCTACGCCCGGCTCAACGTCCAGAACTGCGGCGCGGTGACCTTCGACGGGTCGTACTCCCATCACCTGGGGATGCTGGCGGCCGCCCTGGGGCGGTGGGATGCGGCTGAGAAGCATTGGACCGAAGCCGCCGCCATGCACGAGCGCATGGGGGCGGACGCCTACCTGGCCCGCACCCGACTGGAATGGGCCCGGATGCTCCTCGGCCGCCGGCGCCGGGATGACGTCCGACGGGCCGAGGAGCTCCTCCTTCAGGCCGAAGCGACCGCCCGCGCCCTGGGCCTCGAGACCCTCATCCGGCGGGCGCAGGCGTCGCGGCATTGACTACCGGCTGTGAGACGGCGCAGCCCAGACACAGGCAGCGGCTTCCGCCTCCAGCATGTCGGCCAGGAGGGCGGCTGGCCACCGGCCCCCGCAGAACACCGTGTCGGCGATGATCTGCCCGTCGTCCAGGCGAAGCACGTGGATCTGGTGGGCGGCATGGGCGATACCGTCCTCCTCCCAACTGAGCATGAACTCGACCAGCTCGCCCGTGGGCAGGGGTGTCCGGGACAGCGACTCGAAGCGGCCGCGGTCGCGGTACCACTCCGCCAGCGTTCCACGCACTGCATCCTCCCCATGTCTGGTGAAGCGCCAGTGGGGCACGGTGGCATCGAGCACGGCGTCGGCGGCGAACACCCCGGCCGACGGACGGCAGCCGCTCTCCATCGCGCCGAGCAGCCGGGCGACGGCGTCATCTCCCGGCCCCGGCCGGGCAACGCCCGGCTCACTCATTGGTCACGAACTCCTCGCAACGGAAACTCACCCGGGTGATCGGCGTCGTGACACAGTCGCCCTCAAGGGGCACGATCTGGACGGTGCCGTGCATCCGCTCCCCCTGGAATGTGACGGTGATGAAGCCGTTCTCCAGCCCGCCGGCTTGGAAGACGCCCCTGTCGGTCACCTGCTGGACCCCGCCGTCCGTGGGCACCTTGAAGGAGATGACATACGTGCCGTCGGTCCCCGAATCGCAGGTGTCGGGACCGTCCAGTCCGTAGAGAATGTCTTCGGCACGGACGCCTACCCCTGTCGGCCGGAAGCCGTTGATCATGCCGTCACAGTTCGTTGTACCGGTGTAGCCGTCGGTGGTGCCGCTCCCCGACGTCGGCGTGGTCGACAGCCCCGGCGAGAAGCTCAACTCGCCGGAGGCCACGCAGTGCCCGTCGTCGCTCGCCAGCGCCGGTGGAGAGTGAACGGGAAGCACTGCACCCAGGACAAGGACAATGAACGGGATCGTCGATCGATTGCACATCCGCATTGTTGACTCCTCTCTCGTTGGTCCTGATAACCAATCGTGGGATGGACCCCATCGTCCGAGAAGCCGCTCAACCGCTGCTGCCATCGGCACTCAACCGCGCTGTCGTCCGAGATGCCCGCCGTCTCCCCGTCCGACTACGTCCCCGCTTCCCGGGTGGGCCGGCGAGCCCTTCGAGATTCCGTGCGTTCTCCGGCCGAAGCGCTTGGGGGGATACTCGAGGGGGCGTCCCTCCCGAGCCAGTGCCACGCCCTCCTGCCGGTGACGACCCGGGCGACGCCGGGAGGCAGGGAGCGGAGGTCGTTGGGGTCGACACGGTAGGTGTCCTGGAGGCGGAGGGAGCCCATGCCGGTGGCGCCGGTGGCGTCAAGCTGGTGGGAGCGTTCGCGGCGGCGGATGGTGCCGGCTCGGGTGACCGGATCGGGGTCAGCGAGGCGGTGGGCGATCAGCGTCGACGCCGGGTTGAGGAGGCGGTCGCGTTCGGCGGGGTCGTCGTGGAGGCCTTCGACGGACCGGGCAGCGAGGACCACGCCGGCGTTGAAGGAGCGGAGCCGTTCGAACAACGCGGCGGCGTTGGAGAGGCGGAGGGCGGAGAACTCGTCGACCAGCAGCAAGACCTTGGGGTCCGGTGGCTTCTGGTCGTGCAGTAGTGGGTGAAGTCCTCGAGGTCGCTCCCGACGCCGGTCAGGGCCCGAGCCAGAGCGCGGCGTCCTGGCTTCCCGATGGCTCCGTCTGGGCCCGGTCGATGCCGTAGTGGGCGAACAGGCGGTTGTTTTCGGCCGGGGAGATGACACCCTCCGTCGTTGGCTTTGGGGCAGCCTTCACGTCCTTCTTGACGAAGGCGACGACGGCGGCTTCGCCTTCGATGCTGATCTGCGCCACCGGCGCGAATGCCAACTTCGCCCCCAGCAGGCCGCCGAGGTTCACCGCCGCCCACTCTGGCTTGCCGGTCTTGACGCCAACGTAGATGGCTGTGATCGGACCAATTTTCCCGCCATCGATACCCACGAGGTTCCTGCCCACGAGACTCTTGGCGTCCTCCATCGCTCCCATCGGCGACTCCTTGTCCGAACGACTACCTACTGCTGCCTTGCCCAACGGCACCCGCGCCCGTCACCAGTCGTAGTCCTCGGGGTTGGGCTCCTCGAGTCGACGGAAGACATCGCGTCGACGGAAGACCGTCCTGTCTGCATCGGAGTGCCGGTCGTAGTAGGTCTGCGCCTCCAGCTTCCAGAACACCCGATGCAAGAACGAGGCGGTCGTGGCCTCCACGGCCCCGCGGGTTGTCGCAAGCTCCTCATCCGCGTCAGGGAGTAACTCCGGCACGGGAACCATCCGCACGCCGACCCGGGCTTCGGTGCCCACCTCGACGGCCTGGAGCTCGCCCGTGAGCGCCGAAGGCAGCACGCCGCCGGTGACTTCCCAATGCATGGGCAGGACGAAGAGGCCTGTTGCCATGTGTGGACGCTCAAGGCGAACGCGGACCTCCCCCGCGCAGGAAGCACCCTCACCCCTGACATCCAACGGAGATGCGGCCCGTAGCCCAGCCGCTGCCCGAAGCGCATCCTCGAGCCGCCATGCGTCGAGCCGAAGCAGCTGCTCCTTCACCACCGTGAAGGAGCGGGAAATCAGGACCCACTGGTAGTTCACCATCCTCGTGGTCGCCGGCCTTTTCTCCCCGGCGGGGTCGCGGACAAGCTCATCGGCGCTCCTCGGGGACGTCCTGCTGGAAGCTGAGGGACTCCAGGTCGACGAGCAGCTCCTGGGTGGCGAGCAGCGAGCCGGTGAGGATCTGCTTGGCGACTTCGAGCAGCTGAAAGATCCGTGGGTCGAAGACGGAGTAGATGACGGTGGCGCCTACTTTCCGGCTCCGGATGACGTTGGCTCGGCGCAGGACCGCCAGCTGATGGGAGAGATGGGTCGCCTCGATCCCCACCTGTGGTATCAGCTCTCCCACGGACTGGTCCCCCTCGCGCAGCACCTCCAGGATGCGGATCCGAGCCGGATGCCCGAGGGTCTTGAAGAACTCCGCCTTCAACTGGTACACGGGCCGCGGCACAGGCCGTCCTTCCGCTCGGGGTTGGGCACCCCAATCCTCGATCAGCTCCGGTGTGGCCCGGCCGCGAACGCTTCGACGTCGACGACGCGCTTGGAGCTCGGCTCCGACTCGAACGTCCGAGAAGGTCGTGCGCAGGTTGCTGACACCGGTAGGTCCTGAATAACTGACATTTCTTTCAGATGATAGCTTTTTCACAGAGGCCGGGCACGTCGTGGAAGGACGTGACGATCCGGAGCAGATGGGGCGGCTGTCACTTCGATCGTGCGAGGTCGGTAGCCATGCGGTGAGGCGCACGCCGTTACAGTCCGGCTTCACCCTGCCGCCGGTCGCAGCGCCACGCAGAGAAGGCCCCTGACTGACTCAGGGGCCTTCTCCCGTATGGCTCGGGGGCAGGGACTCGAACCCCGAATGGCAGGGCCAGAACCTGCAGTGTTGCCGATTACACCACCCCCGAATGCGCTCCGCAGGTTAGCGCGGTCACCGCCGCAGAACGGCTCCGCCGACCTCCCGTCCGACCTCGCCGGCCCGGACCATGCGGCGGAAGCCGATGATGCGGCCCAGGCCCACCTGGGCCGTCTCGGTGAGGAGGTGGCGGAACTCCTCGACCCCCTCGATGGGGCTCGTGCGGGTGGGCGAGGTGGCGGCCTCGAGGCCCAGCTCCTCGGCGATGCGGGTGATGCGGGCGGCGTGGAAGGGGTCCGACACCAGCACCACCTCGTGGATCCCCCGGGCCTTGAGGAACCGGGCCGAGGCGGCCAGGGACTGCCACGAGTTGCGGCCCTGCACCTCCCGGAGGATGGCGTCGTCGGGCACGCCCTTGGTGTGGAGGTAGTTGGCGCTGGCGCTGGACTCGGTGAAGCGGTCGCCCTCGGCCCGCCCGCCGGTGACGACGACGACGGGGGCGAGCCCCTGCTCGTAGAGGTCGGCGGCGTGATCGAGGCGGGCGGCCAGCACCGGGGAGGGCCGGCCGTCGTACTGCGCCGCCCCCAGCACCACGATGGCCTCGGCCTTGCGGGCCTCGTCGTGGCGGCCCGCCGCCCACACCTGGACGAAGGTGACACCGAAGTAGCCGGCGACGACGACCACGACGGTGGCGACGGCCCGTCGGAGAAGGCGCGGTGTCATCGCCCCCATCGAACCACGCCGGCCGGCGTCGCGAGAGGACCTTCCGGTTACCCGCCGTTGAACTGGGCGAAGCCGGGCTGAGGCTCGAGGTTCACCTTGGTGAAGTCGCCGCCCACGTAGAGGTGTTGGGCGCCCACCGCGGCCACGTACGGCCCCTGGGGGGTGTTGGCCTCGGGGTTCCAGTCCTCGAGGCGGCCGCTGGCGGCGTCGAAGGCGGACAGGTGGCGCCGTTTGGTGCCGTCGGGGCAGGCCTGGTAGCAGCTCGATCCCCGGGGGACGATGTTGTCGTAGTGGCCGATCAGGTAAACGGTCGACCCGGACACGACCACGTCCACGTTGTCGCCGTCGGTCTTCACCTCCCACACCGGTGCGGTCCCACCGCCCGGGTCGAAGCGCCACAGCCGCCCGCCCTTCCCGCCGGTGGCGGCGTAGAGCGTGTGGCCGTCGGCGGGCGAGACGGTGAGGGAGAAGATGGGCCGGTCCGTCTCCGCCTGCCAGGACAGCGGCTGGCCGTCGGCGGCGTCGAAGCTGACGATGCCGCCCCGCCCGGCGAAGTGGAGGAAGTCTCCGGCCACGTGCACCGTCCCGCCGTCGGCGGACACGGCGACGTCGTGCACGAGGCCGTCGTTGCCGTCCTCGAGGATGTCGCCCTGGTGGCCGAAGTAGCGCCCGCCGGTGTTGGCCGGCGGAACCCAGTCGCGCGCCAGGGCGCCGGTGGTGGCGTCGAAGGCGGCCACCTGGGGGCGGCTGTGGTCCCCGGCCCCGACCTGGCCGGCGGGCACGGTGACCACGGTGAAGTTGCCCCCCACATAGAGGCGGTTGCCGGCCAGGGCGATGGCCCGGACCCCGGAGTTGAGCCGGGGCGGCTTGAACGTCGGGTCGAGCTCGCCCGTGGCCAGGTCGATGGCGGCCAGGTTGCGGGCCCCGGTGCCGCCGATGCGGTTGAAGTCGCCGCCCACGTAGAGGCGCTTCTTGTCGGCCGACAGGACCAGGGCCCGGACGGGACCGTCGGGGGCGGGGTCCCAGGCCTTGAGCCGGCCCCGGGCCACGTCGAAGGCGGCCAGGTAGGACCGGGCCGTGACCGGACTGCCGGCGGGCGGGACGAAGCCGGTGAACTCGCCGCCCAGATACACCGAGCTTCCCTGTTCCACCATGGCCAGGACCTTCCCCGCCTTGTCCGGCTCGCCCGGGCTGGTGCCCCAGGTGGAGTTGGCCGAGGACGAGAAGCGGCCGGGGCCGGCGGGCACGATGACAACCGGGCCCACCGTGGTCGTGGTGGTCGCCCCCGGCGTCGACGGAGCCTTCCCGGTGCGGCGGCCCGGGGCGGCCATGCCCACCAAGGGCCGGTTGAGGTTGCTCGGGGCGCCCAGGTCGGCGGCATCGCCGAAGGCGAGCAGCTCGCCCGAGGCACTGGCCTGCCAGTAGCCCTTCCCGCTGGCGGAGGGGACCATGGCCACCACCCGGCGGGGAGCACCGGGGCGCGGGGCCCGCTCGGGGGCGGAACCGAAGAAGCCGGCGTCGCCGAAGCTGAAGATCCCCCCGTCGGCGGCGGTCATCCAGTAACCGGCGCTGCTGGGGGTGGCGGCCATGCCCACGATCGGCTGGGCCAGGCGGACGTTCCCCGTCGATCCGAAGAAGCGGGCGTCACCGAAGGAGAAGATGCCCCCGTCGGAGGCCACCATCCAGTAGCCCCGCCCGCTCGGCGTCGCCGCCATGCCCACGATGGGCCTGTTCAGGCGGACGGCGCCCGTCGAGCCGAAGAAGGCGGCGTCACCGAAGGAGAAGATCCCGCCGTCGGAGGCGACGAGCCAGTAGCCCCGCCCGCTCGGCGTCGCCGCCATGCCCACGATGGGCTTGTTCAGCCGGACGGCGCCCGTCGAGCCGAAGAAGGCGGCGTCACCGAAGGAGAAGATCCCGCCGTCGGAGGCGACCATCCAGTAGCCCGCGCCCGAGCGCGCGGGCGCCATACCCACGATCGGCTGGTTGAGGCGGACGGCGCCGGTGGAGCCGTAGAAGGCGGCATCGCCGTAGGAGAAGATGCCCCCGTCGGTGGCGACCATCCAGTAGCCACCGGCGGGGGTGGCAGCCCGCGCCCGGGGCGACAAGGCGCCGGCCGGGACAAGGAGAGCGGCCAGGAGGGCGGCGCCGAGCAGGGCGAGCGCACTGGCCTGCGGGCGACGCGGGGTCGCCGCCAGATGACGGGCGGGGGAAGCCATACCGCCAGTTACTGCCCGGAAGTGGTCGTTTCCTGCGCGTTCTCGGAAATGTCATATCCGCTTGAGGTTCTCTTATGCCGCCAAACTTCTCACCCCACCAGCGCCCTCGCCGCCCGCACCCGGCGCACCGCCCGGTCGCGGCCGAGGAGGACGATGGAGTCGAAGAGCGGGAGGCCGGCATGGCTGCCCTCGACGGCGGCGTAGACGGCGGGGAGCGCCTTGCGGGGCTTGATGCCCAGGCCGTCGAGCACCGGGCGGAGGTCGACGCCCTCGGGGGTCCACTCGCACGTCTCCAGATGGGCGGCCACGGCGTCGAGGACCTCGGTCACCCCCTCCGTCTTCTGCATCCGCTCCAGGGATTCGGGATCGATGGTGAACGTCTCGTCGGGCGTGAAGAGGAACCCGGTCGTGTCGGCCAGGTCGGCCAGGGTCACGGCCCGCGGCTGGCCGAGGGGCACGGCGGCGGCGAACACGTCCTCGTCGAGGCGCTCGCCGTACCGATCGCGGGCGAAGGGCAGGGCCCGCTCGACCAGCTCCGGGACCGGCAGGCGACGGATGTACTCCCCGTTCATCCAGTTGAGCTTCTCGTAGTCGAAGAAGGCGGGCGACCGGTTCACGCGGCCCATGTCGAAGGCGGCCGCCATCTCACGGGCACCGAGCAGCTCGCTGCCCTCCTCCATGCCGGAGTAGCCCAGCAGCCCGAGGTAGTTGCGGAGGGCTTCGGGCAGGTAGCCGCGGTCGGCGAAGTCCTCCAGGGACACGGCCCCGTGGCGCTTCGAGAGCTTCCCCCGGTCCGCCCCCACCAGCAGGGGGAGGTGGGCGAAGACGGGCCGGCCCGGGACGCCGAGGGCCTCCCGCAGGGCCAGTACCCGGTGGGTGGAGTCGATCAGGTCCTCGCCCCGGATGACATGGGTGATGCCCATGTCGGCGTCGTCCACCGCGTTGGCCAGGAAGAAGACCGACGCCCCCGAGGAGCGGACGATGACGAAGTCGAACACCGTCGACCACTCGACGGCCACCTCGCCCCGGACCAGGTCGTCGAAGCGGCTCACGCCCTCGTCCGGGGTGCGGAACCGGATCGACCGGGGCCGGCCCCCGGCCGCCAGCGCGGCGCGCTCGGTGGCGGTCAGGTCCCGACAGCGGCCGTCGTAGCCGGGATCACGCCCGGCGGAACGGGCGGCCTCGGCCCGGGAGGCGAGCTCCTCCTCGGTGCAGTAGCACTCGTAGGCCGAACCCTGCTCGAGCAGCCGGCCGACCGCTTCCCGGTAGCGTTCCTGGCGCTCGCTCTGGCGGTAGGGGCCCTCGTCCCAGTCGAGGCCGAGCCAGCGCAGGGTCGTCTGGATGCCCTCGACCCACGGCTCCCGGGAGCGCTCCAGGTCGGTGTCCTCGATGCGCAGCACCAGGGTCCCGCCGTGGTGCCGGGCGTAGAGCCAGTTGAACAGCGCCGTGCGGGCGCCACCCACGTGGAGGTAGCCGGTCGGGGACGGCGCGAACCGGACCCGCACGCCGGACCCGGCGGTGCTCATCCGTTCGGGCTGTGGAGCACCGCCACCGGGATGCCGAGCAGGGCGCGCCAGTTGCCGAGGGCGGCGCGCACGTCCTCGCCCGGCTTGAGCCGCAGGGTGGCTTCGGGCACAGCGTCGACCAGCGCCCGGCGGCGGGGGTAGTCGTGGTCGAGGCCGGCCACGGTCAGGCGCCGCCACTCCCGCAGCTCGGGCGAGGCGCCACCCAGCCAGCCGAAGAGGGTGAAGGCCAGCTCCAGGTCGACCAGCACCGGGGCCCGGCCCAACAGGGCGGCGCGGCGCATGGCCAGCTCGGCCGCCAACGCCACGGCGTCATGCTCGGTCTCGGGGGCCACGATCTCGAGCCGGTCGTGGAACCGCTGGGTCAGCCGGAGGGCGTAGCCCGAGTCGGGCCCCGGGGTGCCGAAGAGGTTGCCGGCCGCCGGGCGGGTGGACTGCCCGGGGGGCAGATCGCCGGGCCGCACCGCCTTCCATCCCTGGGCCGGCGGGATCCGGGACGACTCCCGGGGGGCGTCCTCCGCCTGGGTCGGCACGTAGGGATCGACAGCCATGTCCCCACCCTATCGGCAGGGCACGACGGGCCTTCATCGTTACATGTCTGTGTCGGCGAAAGGAACGAAGGCGGTCAAGGCGTATCTGAACACCGGAACTTCCAATATCCCCCCAGGCATCCCCCAGGCGGCACATACCCCCGGTTCCACGTCGGCTCACCACCCCGAAGCGCAGCGGGGCGACGCGTTCCTCCCGTCCCCCAGCTCGCTCGATCATCAAGGTGGTGGCACATGCGGCCGCGAGTCCGCCGGTCCGTCCTCGTCCTCCTGACTGCCCTCATGGCCCTCCCCCAGGCCGGCCGGGCCCTCCCGATCACCCACGGCGGCCAGGTGGTCTCGCCCAACCCGGTGTCCACCACTCCCCACGTGCTCGACGGCGAGGTCTTCGCCATCCGGCCGGTGGGACGGCGGGTCTACGTGGGCGGCAACTTCACCCAGGTGCGCGATGCCGGCGCCCAGACCGTCCTGACCCGCCGGGGGCTCTTCGCCTTCGACGCCACCACCGGCCTGGTCGACCCCGGGTTCGTGGCCGACTTCGACGGTGCCGTCGAAGCCCTGGCCGCCGCCCCCGACGGGGTGCACATCTTCGCCGGCGGGGATTTCGGGACCCTCAACGGCGCGCCCCGGCGCAAGGTGGCCAAGATCAACGGCGCCACCGCCGCCCCGGCGCCGGGGTTCAAGGTGTCGGTCACCTCGGCCGTGAACGACCTCGTCGTCTCCGGGGACCGCCTGATCCTGGCCGGGGCGTTCTCATCGGTGAACGGCGCCCCCCGGGGCGGCCTGGCGGCCGTGTCGGCGACCAGCGGCGACCTCGACCCCGACCTCGACATCGCCTTCACGGTGCCCCGGCGCGGGCCGGACCCCCGGGTCCGGTCCATCGCCCTGTCCCCGGACGGCCGGGTGCTGGTGGTCATGGGCAACTTCTCCCTGGCCGGCGGCCTGCCCCGCTTCCAGATCGCCCTGGTGGACCTGGCCGCCCGGCCGGCCCGGGTCCTCGACTGGCAGACCAGCCGCTTCGACGACCGCCACACGGACCGGTCCGACCGCGACGGGTTCTGGTGCTCGCTGCTCCACGAGACGTTCATGCGCGACGTCGACTTCTCCCCCGACGGCACCTACTTCGTGGTCGTGACCACGGGCTGGTACAGCGACAGGGGCGCCCTGTGCGACACGGCCAGCCGCTGGGAGACGGCCACCCGGGGCTCGGGCCTGCAACCGACCTGGGTGGACCTGACCGGAGGCGACACCCTCACCGCCGTCGCCGTCACCGACGCCGCCGTCTACGTCGGTGGCCACCAGCGGTGGCTCAACAACGTGCCCGCCACCGCCACCGGCGGGACGGCCGGCGTGGGCAGCGTGGCCCGCGAAGGCCTCGCCGCCCTCGACCCCCTCAGTGGACTGCCGCGGGCGTGGAACCCGGGGCGGGAACGGGGCGAGGGCGTCTGGTCACTGGTCACCACCGCCGAGGGGCTGTGGGTGGGCAGCGACACCGACCGCCTCGGCGGCGGCCTCCACCCCAAGCTCGCCTTCCTGCCCCTGGCCGGAGGCCACCCGGCCCCGGCGCCGGCGGCGCCGGCGCTGCCCGTCAGCCTCGCCCGTTGCCTGGGATTGGTTTGCGTTCTGCTGCGCGGCCTGCGGTGGAG
>JBOGFE010000580.1:0-3748 GCA_050741935.1 Acidimicrobiia bacterium
GCCCCAGACCACCACGGGCCGGGCCGGGCCGGCCGCGGCCGGGGTGACGGCGGCGCCGGCGGGCAGGACCAGCGCCAGGGCGACCACCAAAGAGGTGACCACCCGGCGGGCGCGGCGGGTGCCAGCGACGGGGGACGTCTGCTCACGCTGAGTGGCCATGGAACTAGCCTTCGGCGCCGGCCCGGTGCGACCTTGAGGATCTTTGGCGGATTTCCCGGGTTGGTGCGCCTGGCTGCCCCCGCGGTGGTTGGCCCGGAACGCCCGCCGACGGCGTGGCAAGGCCGTTGCGCGCCGGTCGGGCGACTCGAAGCGCCTGGAACCGCCGCCGCTTCGAGCGTGAGGTCAGCGAGCAGATCGGTCGGGCCCGGTCAGCCGGCGGCCACCTCGTGCAGCTTGCCGGTGGCGACGTCGTACACGAAGCCTCTGACCGAGTCGGTCTTCCGGACGAACGGGCTGGCCTTGATGCGGTTGATGCTCTGCCGCACCTCGTCGTCCAGGTCCGAGAAGGACTCGAGAGCGAACGGCGGCCGGATACCGGTGTCGGACTCGATCTTGGCCTTCAACTCGTCGTCGGTGAAGGTGAGCATCCCGCAGTCCGTGTGGTGGATGAGGATGATCTCCTCGGTCCCGAGGAGCCGCTGGGAGATGGTGAGGCTGCGGATGGCGTCCTCGGTGACGACCCCGCCGGCGTTGCGGATGACGTGGGCGTCACCCTCGTCGAGCCCCAGGATCCCGTCGATGTTGAGCCGGGCATCCATGCAGGTCACCACGGCCACCTGCTTGGCCGGCGCGGTCGGCACCCCGGTCATGTCGAAGCCCTCGGCGTGGCGCCGCGCCTGGTCCGGCAATCCCTCGATGACCCTCAACGGGACTCCGTTCTCGGGTGCCGATCGGTGGCGGGACGCTAGTGACGGCCCTTCGTAAGGCGCAGAAGGCCCCTGCCACCAAACGGCGCTGGCATACCCTGGCGGTGAGCAGGGCCGGGCCCGGGAGGCGGGCACGGAGTCGTGCGAAAGGAGGAGCCGCCGTGCCGCACCGCATGCGCTCGTCCCTGGGGATCGCCGCCGGGCTCCTCGGTGGCCTGCTGGCCGGCGTGATGGTGAGCGCCGGGGCCGCCCCCACCGATGCCCCCGCGCCCTCCGACTACGAGATCGTGCGCTCGACCTTCTCCGCCAGCGGGGAATCGGCGGAGGGAACGGCGCAGTGCTCCAAGGGAAAGCTGGTGCTGGGCGGGGGCGCCCGCGTCCTCGACGACGGGGTGCGCCACTACGCCATCGTGGCCAGTGATCCCATGGGCCCGTCGGGATGGAGCGCCACCTTCGTCCGCCACCCCGAGACCCGGTCGGAGGAGACCCCGATCGTTCCCGGGGCCCCGGGGGCGGAGGAGGAGCCGGAGGACGAGGGTCCGGGCGAGACCGACTTCGAGGTCTCGGCCGTGTGCGCCGTCGTCCGCTGAACCCGGCGACGTCGAGGAAGGAGGGCGGGATGGGACTCCGGGTGAGCGGGCTGGCCGTCGACTGCCGGGACGCCGGGCGGCTGGCCGAGTTCTGGTGCGAGGCGCTCGGCTACGAGATGGGGCCGCCCGAGGAGTATGGGATCTCGATCTTCTCCGGCGACGGGTCGGGCCCCGGCATCGACTTGGTGGTGGTGGGGGAGGACAAGGTGGTCAAGAACCGGCTCCACCTCGATCTGCGCCCCGACGACCAGGACGCCGAGGTCGAGCGCCTGCTCGGCCTGGGGGCCCGCCGGCTCGACGTGGGCCAGGGCGACGACGGGACCTGGGTCGTCCTCGCCGATCCCGAGGGCAACGAGTTCTGCATCCTGTCCGCGGAGGACGGCGCCGGCTGAGGACGGCGCCTGAGGAAGGCGCCCGGCAACGCTCGGGAACTTTTGTCCGGTTTGTCCCGACTTCTTCCATTCAGGGCCGGCTGTCGTCTGGACACCAATGGGGAGGCCGAGACATGCGCAGAGCCGGGACGATGACGAAGGGCGCGGCGCTGGCGTCGCTCCTGCTACTGGTTGGAGCCGGCCCCGCCGGCGCCCACGCCGCGTTCGAGGGGGAGGCGGTGCCCCCGGACACCCATCAGGTCCTGGCCCTGCACGTGGCGGGGGAACGGCCCGACGCCCACACCGTCAAAGTGGTGGTCACGCTGCCGGCCGAGTTCGAGCTGCATGGCTGTGAGGTCTCACCCGGGTGGAGCTGCACCGCCACCTCGGCCGTGGGCGACCACCCCGGCCAGGTGGCCTACACCCTGCTCGAGGAGGACCACGCCCACGCCAAGTCGGCGGCTCCCGCCCATGCGGACGAGCCGACCCCGCCGCCGGACGGGTCCGCCCCCGAGGAGGAGGCGGACATGTACCACTTCAGCGTCCACACCGCCTCCGAGCCCGGCAGCTACAGCTTCCCCGTGGAGCAGGAGTACTCCAGCGGCGACAAGGTGAGCTGGGACGGCGAGGCGGGCTCCAAGGAGCCGGCGCCGGTCCTCACCGTGGCGGAACCGGCCCAGCAGGAGCCGGCCCAGCCCGACCCGGCCAAGTAATCCGGACGGGCCGGGTGGCGAGGAGGCGCCTCAGGCGTCGAGGTCGACGCGCTCGGGATGGGAGTAGATGTTGAACCCCGCCCCGCGCACGAAGCCGACCACGGCGATGCCCAGGGCCTCGGCCGTCTCCACGGCCAGGCTGGAGGGGGCGGACACGGCGCAGACGATGGGCAGGCCGGCCACCGCCGCCTTCTGCACCAGCTCGAAGCTGACGCGACCCGAGAGCATGAGGACCCGGTCGCCCAAGGGCAGCTCCCCGGTCAGCAGCGCCCGGCCGACCAGCTTGTCGAGGGCGTTGTGGCGGCCCACGTCCTCCCGGACCGTCACCACGCGGCCCTGGTGGTCGAAGGTTCCGGCGGCGTGGAGGCCGCCGGTCTGCTCGAAGATGCGCTGGGCCGACCGCAGGGCGTCGGGCAGGCCGAGGATCACCGACGCCGGGAGCGGGGGCCCGGGAGCCAGCGGCGCGCAGCGGACCTCCACCTGCTCGAGCGAGGCCTTCCCGCAGATGCCGCACGACGACGTGGCGTAGAAGTGGCGCCGCAGGGCGTCCTCGTCGACGGGCACGGTCAGGCCCACCGAGACCACGTTGTAGTGCTGGGGCTCGTCGGGGGGGAGCTCGCAGTAGCGCACCGAGGTCACCTCGGCGTGGGAGGTGATGAGTCCCTCGCCGGCCAGGAATCCCACCGCCAGCTCGAAGTCGTGGCCCGGGGTGCGCATGGTGACCGCGACCGACACCGGCTCCTGGCCGGGCCCCCCGGCCCGGATCTCCATGGGCTCCTCGGTGGCCAGGCGCTCCGGGCGTTCCCAGGCCCGGGCCTCGCGGACGGCCAGGGCCCGGGCCCGCGTCACCGTCCGCCGGATGCGGGCGGGGTCCTCGGGCGGAACCCGGAAGGCGGCGGGCTCGGGCGAGGGCTCGGGCGGCGACGTGGCGTGGGGCTCAGGCATCGCCTTCATTGTGGCGCAGCCGGGCCAGATCCTCCGGGGTGTCCAGGTCACTGAAGGCGTCGGGGCCGCCGACCGGCTCCCACTCCGCCGGCTCCACCCAGGCCACCTCCACGGCGGCCAGGAGGCCCCGTAGCGACCGCTCGCCGGCGGCCAGGAGTCCAGGGACGGCGGCCCGGGCCTCGGGCCCGTAGCGGGCGCACAGGGGCTGTGGCTGCCCGTCCGCCAGCGGGACGGCGGTGGCCGGCCCCGGCCACTCGGCCAGG
>JBOGFE010000581.1:0-4732 GCA_050741935.1 Acidimicrobiia bacterium
GATCCTCGGAGATGACCCGGGCTTCGGCCACGGTGGTCATGAAGTTGGTGTCGCCGTCCCAGCGGGGCATGGCGTGCCAGTGGATGTGGCCGGGAACGCCCGCGCCGGCGACCCGGCCCAGGTTGACGCCCAGGTTGAGCCCGTGGGGCCGGCTCGTCTCCTTGAGGGCCACCACCGCCCGCTGGAGGGCGGCGAAGAGGGCCGCCCCCTCCTCCGCCGTCAGCCCTTCCAGCTCCGCCTCGTGACGCAGGGGCGCCACCATCAGGTGGCCCGGTGTGTAGGGGAAGGCGTTGAGGACCGAGAAGCAGAGCTCGGTCCGTTCGAGCACGAAGACGTCCACGTCGTCGGAGACGGCCAGGGTGCAGAACAGGCAGCCGTCCTCGGCATCGGAGGCGGCGATCCCGGTCACGTACGGCGACCGCCACCCGGCCCAGATCCGCTCGAGGCTCAAGCCCGGGCTTCGACTTCCGCCCGCATCCGCTCGATGAGGGCGGAGACGGGAACGTCGCGTTCGGGCCGCTCCGCGCCCCGGGTGTTGACCCCGACCGTGTCCGCCTCCACATCGGCGTCGCCCACCACCAGCAGGTAGGGGACCTTCTCCAGTCTCCCCTTCCGCACCCGGGCGCCGAGCGTGTCATGGGTGGCGTCGGTCAGCTCGACGCGGAACCCCGCCGACCGCAACCGGCCGGCAACGTCTGCGGCGTAGGCGTCGTGGCGGTCGGCGACCGGCAGCACCTGCACCTGGACGGGTGCCAGCCACGTCGGAAAAGCTCCCGCGTAGTGCTCGACGAGGATGCCGAAGAACCGCTCCACCGACCCGAACAGCGCCCGGTGGATCATGATCGGCCGGTGGCGCTCGTTGTCCTCGCCGACGTAGGTCAGGTCGAAGCGGATCGGGTGGTTGAAGTCGCACTGGAGCGTGGAGAGCTGCCAGCGCCGGCCGATGGCGTCCTTCAGGTGGACGTCGATCTTGGGGCCGTAGAAGGCGCCTTCGCCCTCGGCGACGGTGTAGGGCAGACCTGACTGCCGCAGGGCTTCGTGCAGCGCCTCGGTGGCCCGCTCCCAGTCTTCTTCGGCGCCGACCGACTTCCCCTCCGGCCGGGTCGACAGCTCGGCCTCGAAGTGCTCGAAGCCGAAGGTCCGCAGGATCCGCAATACGAAGCCGAGCAGCGACGTCAGCTCCGGCACGAGCTGGTCCATGGTGCAGTAGATGTGGCTGTCGTCCTGGGTGAAGCCCCGGGTCCGCAGCAGGCCGTGGAGTACACCGGAGCGCTCGTAGCGGTACACCGTCCCGAACTCGAACAGCCGCAGCGGCAGCTCCCGGTATGACCGGGTGCGCGACCCGAAGATCAGGCAGTGCATCGGGCAGTTCATCGGCTTCGGGTAGTACTTCGCCCCCTCAATCTCCATCGGGGGGTACATCCCGTCGGCGTAGAAGTCGAGGTGCCCGCTGGTCTCGAACAGGTGCGCCTTCGTCAGGTGGGGGGTGACGACGAACTCGTAGTCCGCCTGCTCATGCTCGGCCCGGGAGAAGTCCTCCATCTGCTTGCGGACCCGGGCGCCCTTCGGGTGCCACACCGCCAGGCCGCCGCCGAGCTCCTCGGGGAACGAGATGAGGTCGAGCTCCACCCCGAGCTTGCGGTGGTCGCGCCGCTCCGCCTCCTCCAGCCGGTGGAGGTGCTCGTCGAGGTCCTTCGCGCTCGACCAGGCCGTGCCGTAGATCCGTTGCAGCATGGGACGCTTCTCGTCGCCCCGCCAGTAGGCGCCGGCCACCTTCTGGAGCTTGAAGTGGCCGAGCCGGCCCGTGGTGGGGACGTGCGGCCCCCGGCACAGGTCGACGAAAGCGTCGTTGCGGTACACCGACACGTCGCCCGCCGCCGCGCCCTCGGACGTCTCCGCCCCCTCGATGATCTCCCGCTTGTAGGGCTGGTCGGCGAACAGCTTCAGCCCCGCCTCCCGGTCCAGCTCCTCCCGCACGAACGACTGCCCCGCGCCCACGATCTCGCGCATCCTGGCCTCGATGCTCTCCAGGTCGGCCTCGCTGAAGTGGGCGCCGCCGGGCAGCTCGAAGTCGTAGTAGAAGCCGTCGGTGATGGGCGGGCCGATGGCGTAGCGGGCGCCGGGGAACAGGTCGAGGACGGCCTGGGCCAGGACGTGGGACGTGGAGTGACGCAGGATCTCGAGCCCCTCGGCGGACTCGCCCGTGACCACCGCCACCTCGGCGTCGGCGCCCAGGGGGCGGTCGAGGTCGACCAGGGTGCCGTCGACCCGGGCGGCCACCGCCGCTTCGGCCAGGCGCCGGCCGATGGACGCGGCCACTTCCGCGGGGGTGACTCCGGCGGGATAGCTCCGGGTCGACCCGTCCGGAAGCGAGACGGTGACCTGATCGCTCAACCGGCGCTACTCCTCGGCCGAGGGCACCTCGTCGAGCATGACCTCGTCGGCGGAGCTGTCCTCGCTCTCGACCACCTCGATATCGGCGGAGTCCTCGACGGCGACGGCCGTCCGGCTGTCGCCGTCGTCGCTGCGGGGCGGGCGACCGCCGCCCGGCCCACCCCGGCCCGGCCCACCCCGGCCACCGCGGCCGCCGAGGCGCTCGGCCACCGTCCGCTTGGCGTAGGGCAGCAGGGCCAGCTCCCGGGCCGTCTTGATGGCGACCGCCACTTCCCGCTGGTGCCGGTTGCAGTTGCCCGTCGTCCGCCGGGCCTTGATCTTCGCCCGCTCGGAGAGGAAGCGCCCGAGGAGGTTGGCGTCCTTGTAGTCGACCCAGGGAATCGAGTCGCGACAGAAGATGCACACCTTGGGCTTGCCGCGCCTTCTCATGGCGGCGGCGGCAGGGGCACGCTTGGTGTTGCGGTTACGGTCGTTGTTCCGGGCCATAGGGGCGGCAGCCTAGCAGCGACGGGGTCGTTTTCCGCCCGCCCGGGGCGCTACTTCCCACCCCGCCACTGCGCCTGGAAGCCGGCCAGGCTCATGCCGTAGCGGGAGCGGAGAGCGGCGTCGGTGTGGTAGTCCATCGTCCCCGGGGCGACGCGGGCCTCCCCCGCCTCCACCAGCAGGTCGAGCGGGGCGTCCGCGCCCCTGGACTGGGCCAGGAAGGCCACCGCCGACGTGGACTCCTGGTAGGCGGACACGATGGCGTCCAGCCCGCCGGTGGTGAACTCGTAGTCCTCGGGCAGCACCTCGTCACTGCCGGCCACCTCGCTCGGGCGCCCCCGGCCCTTGGCCAGCCAGTCGGCCACGCCCTCGTGGATCCAGGCCGGGACGAAGGGGCCGGCCAGGGGGAAGGCGGCCACGTGGATGAACTCGTGGTGCAGCGTCTCGAGCTGGAACGACCGGCGGCTGCGGGCCAGGTTGACGTCCTGGGCGAACACGCGGGGGGCGGTCGCCTCCCACCCCCGGTCGCGATCCACCGCGGTGGCGGCGAAGGCCACGAAGTTGGTCAGGTCGAAGGTGGCCTGGAGCATCTGGGCCAGCTGGTCGACCGAGTGGGGCAGGATGAGGAGGATCTGGTCGGGCAGCGGCTCGTCGAAGCCGTCGGCCAACCGCTCCCGGGCCTCCTCGGCCAGGACCAGCAGGCTCTCCGCCCGTTTCCGGTCGGAGGGCTGGAAGAAGACGGTGAAGTGCGCGGACCCCGCCCGACCCACGGGGCCGAAGTCCCACAGGTTGCGGGCGGACGGGAGGCCGAGGTCCTCCACGTCGGTATCGGAGATGATCCGCCACCGCCCGTCGCGCAACAGGAACGTGTAGAAGAAGCCGTCGAGGGCATCGACGGTGTCCACCCCCTCGATCCGGTAGCGCGATTCCACCGCCGGCAGGTAGACGGCGTCGGCCGTGTAGCGCGCCTCGAGGCCCGCGGACAGGTCGGCGATCTCGTCGGTGCGCAGGATGAGCTCGTACTTCGCCATCCGCACGGAGCGCAGCCCGTCGTAGAGGGCCGCCTGGCGGGTCTTGAACTCCTCGCTGGCGGCGGGGTCCACCGTGTCGAGGAAGGCGTCCCGGTCGCCGGTGCGCACGGCCTGCTCCCGGGTGTCGAGCACGGCCCGGACGGCCTCCTCCCGGGACTCGGCCGCCGCCGCCGGGGGGGCGAGCAGGCCCGCCACCAGTGCCACCACCAGCAGCGTCGTCACCGGGTCAGGTCGAGACCGAGGAGATGGCCGAGCTCGAGGAGGACACCGGGGGCTTCCGGATGGGAGCCGCCCGACAGGACGGCGCTGGCCAGGTCGTCGAGGGCGTCGAGGGCCCGGGGCACGTCGAGGTCGTCGTCGAGGGCCTCCCGCACCCGGACGGCGAAGGGGGCCGGGTCGGCCCCGTCGGGGCAGCGGGCCCCGGCCTGGAGCCGCCGCAGCAGGGCGTTGCCCTCCTCCAGGTCGGAGGGGTACCACTCGAAGCCGGCCCGGTAGTGGTGGCGCATGAGGGCCAGGCGGATGGCCCGGGCGTCGACCACCTTGAGCAGGTCGGAAACGAAGACCAGGTTGCCGAGCGACTTGGACATCTTCTCGCCCTCGAAGGCGACCATGGCCGAATGCATCCAGTGGCGGGACAGCGGCTCGCCGGTCACGGCGGTGGACTGGGCCACCTCGCACTCGTGGTGGGGGAAGATGAGGTCGGTGCCGCCCCCGTGGAGATCGAGGGTGGGTCCGTGCGCGGCCAGCGCCATGGCCGAGCACTCGATGTGCCAGCCCGGCCGGCCGGGTCCGAAGGGCGCCTCCCAGGACGGCTCGTCAAGCGC
>JBOGFE010000582.1:0-9921 GCA_050741935.1 Acidimicrobiia bacterium
TGGTGTGGATGTCCTCGGTGACGGTTTCGGTGGCCACCCCGCCGACCTGACGGAGTGCTTCCACGCGGACGACGGCGCCGGTGCCGCACCAGAAGGCGGCCCGCCAGCGGTTCTTGCCCGGCTGGAGGACCCGGTAGAAGAGGGCCTGCTCGCTGAAGACGTGCCGGGCGCTGCCGCCCCCGCGCCACCCGCGCCGGCGGCTCTCGTGCTCGAAGGAGTCGACGTTGTAAAAGTCCTGCGGCGTCTGGACGAAGGCCACCTCGGGGTCGGCAAAATACCCCAGGGTGTGGGTGAGGAAGTTGCGCCCGGCCACATGGTCGGCGTCGAGGATGGCCACGAAGTCGGCCTCGATCACCGTGAGGGCGTTGTTGACGTTGCCCGCCTTGGCGCCGCTGCGGTCGGTGCGGGCCAGGTAGTGCACCCCGAGCTCGGCGGCCAGGCGCCGGACGGCGGGCCGGTTGCCGTCGTCGAGGACCCAGGTCTCGTGGGCCGGCTCGAGGGCGGCGGCGGCGGCCACGGTGGGCAGGAGCACGTCGATCGACTCGTTATAAGTGGGGATGAGGACGGCGATGCGCCCGGGTGGCGTCAGGCCGGGCGCGGCGGGGGGCACCGAGTCGATATCCCACAGCGAGAAGGTGAACAGCGCCAGGCCGGTGGCAGCGTGGACCTCGAGCAGGAGCTGGGGGATCGACAGCCACCACGCCGACATGTTCAGCGTGAAGGCGGCCCGCCAGACGAGGTAGACGGCGCTCATGGCCAGGGCGGCCACGGCGATGGCCCGGATCCGCCACTTGGTCGAGCGCGACTCCGGCTCGGGATGGTCGGGATTGGTCAGGATCTCCGGCAGGCGCGGCGTATTGGTCACAAATCTCCATCGGCCCAGCCCGACCCCGTGTGAGGGTCATCGATCGAGATCGAGGACCTGCCCCGGCGTCGAAGGTGCCGGCGCCGGGTCGCCGCTACTGGAACGTGCCGGCGAACTGGGTGTCGCTGATGAGGCGGCCGCCGCCCGTCGAGCCGGTGGCTTCGGGGCGGTTCACGGCGGCCCGGTAGGCCGAGTGCGTCCGGTACGACGTCCGCCCGAATTTGAAGACGCCGTCCCCCCTGGCGCCGCCGAAGACGGCCCAGTCCGTCTCCTTGTCCTGGTTGAACCAGACCACCATCCGGGCCTGGGCGGTTCCGGCATAGTCGAACAGCGCCGTCACCCACTGGGACTTCGCCGCGGGGCTGGCGCCCGCCGTGGTCGCCGTCGTGCTGGCCGTCTCGGTGAGGGCCAGAGGCCGCCCAGAGATGGTCCGCAGCCGGCTCACCATGGGGCCGAGGACCTCGGTGGGGGAACGCCACGACGACCACGCCTGGCTGGCGCCCCAGTTGTAGCCATCGACCGCGACCCAGTCGACGGAGGCGTCGCCGGGAAAGAAGGCTTCGGCTGGGACACCACCCACGTCTTCGGAGTTCACGGCCCAGATCCACTGGAGCTGGGCCGGCCCGAGCCCGATGGCGTCGAAGGCGCCGTGGACCCGGCACCACATGGCGACGAAATCGGACGGTGAGTTGCCGCCCACGGCGGCGCCCCACGGGTACCAGTCGCCGTTCATCTCATGGCCGAGCCGGAGGTAGGCGCGGCGGTCGTCGGCGGTAGCCGGCTGACCGTCGGGACCGTCCAGGAAGCCCCGAAGCCGGACGGCCCAATCCGTCACGTAGGCGTCGTACTGCCCCGAGGCGATCCGGCGCTCGATGTCGGACGGGGTGCTCTTCCCCGTGAACGGCTCCCAGGTGATGAGCGGCACGTTGCCGTTGGCCCAGATGTTGGGGAGCTGCTGGGAGAAGAGGTTGGTCTTCGTCCTGGTGGAGCCGTCCCAGTTCGTGAACAGGTTGACCACAGCGTTGCGCTTGCCCTGCCACGCCTCCAGGGCGCGGACCTGGTCCATGGCCCAACCCTGGTTGCCGTGGTACACGCCGACGAGGAACTGACCACCGGCCGACGCCTCCACGGGGGCGGCCAGGAGCGAAAGGGCGGGGACGATGACCGCGACGACGATGCTCCGGTGCCATCTCCGCTCGCCCATGACTTTCCCTCCCACGTCGTGAAGCTTCGCCTGCCCATCGGTCGAGCGCATCGAAGCTGAAATCTGTTGGCCTCGTTTGGGCGGTTGTGCGCCGGCGCCGCAGGCTTCAGGCCCTACAAATGGTTCGACGCCACGGGGGGCCTCCCCTTACCCTCATCTGCTTGCCCGAGCCCGACGAGCGCCTGGCCCCGGCCCCGCCCGAGGTGCCCCCCGATCCCGACGCCGAGGGGATCCCCACCGGTTGGCGCGCCCTGGCGCCGGACCTCACGCCGCTGCGCCGCCACCGGGACTACCGGTTCCTCACCGTGGGCCAGTCGGTGTCCTTCTTCGGCTCCATGGTCACCTACGTGGCCGTTCCCTACCAGGTGTTCCGGCTCACCGGCTCGTCCCTGGCCGTCGGCCTGCTCGGCGTGGTCCAGATGGCCGCCCTCCTGGCGCTCGCCTTTCTGGGCGGGGCCCTGGCCGACGCCGTCGACCGCCGGCGCCTGGTGCTCCTGTCCGACCTCGGCCTCCTGGCCTGCTCGGGGGCCCTACTGGCCAACACCGCCGCCGGGTCGCCCCAGGTCTGGGTGGTCTTCGTCCTGTCCGGAGCGGCCGCCGGCCTGGGTGCCATCCAGCGCCCGGCGCTGGCCGGCCTGGTGCCCCGGCTCGTCGACCGTGACGAGCTCACCGCCGCCAGCGCCATCGACGCCCTGACCCGCACCGTGGGGATGATCGCCGGGCCCGCCATCGCCGGCCTGCTCCTGGCCGGGCCGGGCCTCGAGGTGGCCTACGCGGTGGACGCCGGCACCTTCCTCGTGTCCCTGGCCGCCCTGCGGGCCATGCGGCCGGTCCCCGCCCCGCCCGACGCCGAACGCCCCAGCTTCGCCCGGGTGGTGGAGGGCCTGCGCTACGCCCGCAGCCGGCCCGAACTTCTCGGCACCTACCTGATCGACATGGCCGCCATGTTCTTCGGCATGCCGATGGCGCTGTTCCCGGCGCTGGCCGTGCGCTTCGGTGGCTCGGCCGCCCTCGGTGCCCTCTACGCCGCCCCCTCGGTGGGGGCGTTCCTGGCCACGTTGACCAGCGGGTGGACGGGCCGGGTACACCGCCACGGCCGGGCCATCTCGGTGGCGGCGGGCCTGTGGGGCGTGGCCATCATCGGCTTCGGCCTGGCGCCCTGGCTGTGGCTGGCGCTGCTCGGCCTGGTCGCCGCCGGTGCGGCCGACATGGTGAGCGGCATCTTCCGCCTCTCCATGTGGAACCGCACCATCCCCGACCATCTCCGGGGCCGCCTCGCCTCCATCGAGCTCATCAGCTACACGTCCGGCCCGCTGCTGGGCAACGCCGAAGCCGGGGCGGCCGCCTCCCTGTTCGGCCTTCGGGCCTCGGTGGTGTCCGGCGGGGTCCTCTGCGTGCTCAGCGTGGCCGCCACCGCCGCCGCGCTCCCCGCCTTCTGGCGCTACGACGCGCGGGCCCGGGTCGATCGCTAGGCACCCCGAACCGGGGGGCGTCGGGCAAGTGGCAAAACAACCCACCTCAACCGCGGCCGAATTCTGCCGATATGTGGTGGGTGACGAGCACGTTCATAGCAAGCGACGAGCAGAGGTACGACGGGGCGCAGGAGGTCTGGTACGCGCAGCAGGCTTACCAGCGCTCGGTGAGTGGCGATCGTACGATCCGGAGCCAAGCCGCCCGCGACGCCAAGGAACGCTACGGCCGTGTGATCGGTCTGGCTGCACGCGGGGACCGTGTCTGCATCGACGAGGTCGTCCGACTGTCGACCATGCCCGCCGTCGTCAAGGCAATCGGCTTGGACGAGGTCGCCGTCCTTGGGGCGCTGCCGGGGCCGGAATTCGATCTCGCCTTCTCCCGGGCCCAGCTCGGCCTGGACGGCCGCGCCCGGCTTCTACCGCTGCTCGGCGGCGACGGCGTCCGCGCCGCGCGAGTGGAGTGGAGTGTCCTCGAGGAGGCATCGCGGAACCGCCGGCGTGACCTGATCGACTGGCTGCAGCAGTCACCTCGGCCCGAGGTGGCCGCGGAAGCCCACCGCCTCGCCGGCTATTTCCTGGCCGAGGACCTCCGCCGGCTGATCCAGGAGTCGAGCGTCCTGGGGGCCGTCGCACCGAACGCCGCCGACCTCCTCCAGGCCGTCGCTGACTGGCAGGTCCTACCCCAGTCGCCGCACGCGGCGGCCATCGCTGCCGAGCTCGCTGCACTGGTTGCTGACGTCGGGCCACTCACCTCGCGGATCGAGGGCCAACAGATCCTCAACGCGATCCAGTCGCTGTTCTCCGCCCGGGTGGCCGAGCTCGCGGTCTGGCAGAGCCAACTCGAGCACGTGTGTCGACGGGCCGAGGCGTGGGTCGCCGCCAACGAGGCGCATTCGGCTGACACGGCGGCGCAGCTCCGTCACGAAGTGGGGAGGGCCCGCGCCCACGGTCGCTCGTGGGCGGCGCAGTATCTGGTCGGGCCGAGCTCCCAACCAACAGCGCGTTTCATCCCGCAGGCCGCGGTTGGCGGCGTGGTCGTCGAGCCGTGCCCGTGCTGCTGTGCCTGGTACCGCCCCGACGCGCGCTTCTGCAGCTGGTGCGGGACACCCCGTACTGCGGGTCCGTCCCCCGCACATGCACCGGCGCCGGGACGCACGGCTCCCCCAAGTGCCGGGCGATGCGCAGGGTCGGGCCTTGCCCCCGAACAAAAGAGGTTCCTTGGCGGTTCGTGCGCCGAGTGCGGGAGCGTCGTTCCGACAACAACGGACGGCGTGCTCATCGATCACCGCGATCGGCGCCGGTCATGAGGTACGGCATCGGAGACGCGGACGTGTTCGCTCTTCTGACAGGTAGGTGACTGACATGGATCGCGCAGGTTCGGCAATACCCGCGGCGCTCGGAGCCACCGAGGTCGGTGCCAGCGACGGCCGCACGCTGTTGCGGATGGCCGGCCAACTGGCCGACCTCGGAGGGATCCCGACTCCGACCGTGTTCGTCCTGCCCTGTGACGAGCCGAACGCCTTCGCCACTGGCTTTGAGAGCCACGACGCCGCGGTGACGCTGACCACCGGTCTCCTCGAACGACTGGACAACGCCGAACTCCGGGCGGTCATGGCCCACGAGGTCGGCCACATCGTGAGTGGCGACGTGGCCGAAGGAACCCATCTCGCCCACCGCGCTGCCTTGAAGTGCAACGTCACGTTCGGCGTCACGGTGGCGGCCCAGCTCCTCAGCTTCGTGACCCCCTCGATCCTCGACGACTGGCTCGTGCTCGGCGTCGGACGGTTCGTGAACTCAGCCGTGCAGAAGAAGGCAATGGCCAAGGTTGCGGCCCACAGCCGGGTCCGGGAACTGCGCGCTGACGAGTTCGCCGTACGTGCCGGCGGGGGACCCTGGCTCGCGTCCGCCCTCCTCAAAATTGAGGCGGCGGTGTCCCCGCCCGAGGCGAGGCTCCCCGAATGGAGCCGGATCATTCTCCTCACCGATTCACATTCCAAGTTCGACACTCACCCACCGTCCGCGGTGAGGATCTCCGCCATGCCGCCCTTCGCCTTCGCCGCGCTCGGAGAGCCCGCCTGTGCGCTGTGTGCTGCGCCGCTCGAGGCCCCGTACCAGGCATGCGGTGCCTGCGCTGAGGTCGTCACCGAAGGCCACTGCTCATGCGGAGTCGCACTTCGTGGCTTCGACCGGTTCTGCCACGGTTGCGGGACCACGCTCGTGTCGACGCAGTGCCGTTGGTGTGGCTCGTCGGTCGCTTCCGGCGATCCTCGCTGCTCCGAGTGTGAGGCGCCCCTGCCGTGAAGCAGGCTCTGGCCGGTCGGAGCCTGTTTCCGCCGACGGCCAGACGGCCTAGAGGCCCTTCGCCGCGCGTAGTGAGTACGCCAGAGGGATTCGAGGCCCGCCGTCAGGGAAGCGCCAGTGGCCGTCCTCGTGCTGCACCGAGACGGGGAGGATCTGGTACCAGGTCCAGTCATGCTCGTGGAGGAACTCCACCCGGAGCCCGGCGACGCCGAGCGCGGTCACCACGTCGGCGGTGTTGTGATGCCACTCGACGCTGACTGATGATCTGAGCTTCGCGCGCGGGTCCGCGTAGGTGCCCTGGTCCAGCAGGATCGCGTCCCGGCTGAAGTAGTCGCCCCGGAGCGTCCGGCCGTCGTCTTCGACGAAATGGATGAACGGGTGGCCGTCCACCACGTAGCAGAAGCCGCCCGGTGCGACCAGCGCAGCCACGACCCGGCCCCACTGCTCGAGGTCGGGCAGGAACTGCAGTGACCCGACACTGATGTAGACGACGTCGAAAGTCTCGCCCTCGAGCACCTTGGCCGCGTCGTAGACGTTCGCCACCACGAAGCGGGCCGGCACCCGGATCTCCGCGGCGACCGAGGCGGCGACGTCCAACGCCGGCTGCGAGAAGTCGAGGCCCGTCACGGTCGCTCCCCGGCGCGCCCACGACAGGGTGTCCAGGCCAACGTGGCACTGGAGGTGGAGCAAGGTCTTGCCCCGCACGTCGCCGACCTCGCCCGGCTCATAGGCCCGCAGCGTGTCCTGCCCGGCGACGAAGGTCGGAATGTCGTACAACCTGCTCTCGACGTGGATCGGCACCCGGGCGTCCCAGTTCGCCCGGTTCACCTCGAGCCAGTCGTCCGACCCTGCGCCTTCTGTCTCCATGCCCAGCGACGGTAACGGGCGAAGGAGCCCCAGGCATACGTCCGGGAGATACGACGGGACATGCCATCATCTCCCCGGGCCGCTAGCTCAATGGCAGAGCGACGGACTTTTAATCCGGCAGGTCAGGGTTCGAGTCCCTGGCGGCCCACGAAATCTCGAGGTGATGGCGATCGACGTGGTCATGCCATGCGGATCGCCATCACCTGGATGACCCACCAGGCGCTGATGCGACCTTGGGGAGCACCTCGGCGGCGAGGCGTTGCATGGCCGCCAGGTTGGCGTCGAGGGGCTTGCCCAGGGCGGGGGAGACGATCAGGCCGGTGACGCCGACCTCGGCGTAGCGGCCGATGGCGTCCAGGATCTTCTCGGCCGAACCCACCAGGGGCCGTTTGGGGTCGGGGGCGGCGGCGTCGTCCACCTCGGCGGGGCAGCGCAGGAGCACCTCGGGGGGCGTCGTCCGGCCCAGCTCGTCCCGGAACCGGCGGAGGTCGGCCATGGGCTCCACCAGTTGGTCGGGGGTGACGTTGATGGGCTGCCAACCGTCGACCCGGGCCGCCCGCCGCAGCGCCGAACGCGACCAGCCGCCGATGGTGAGGGGTGGCCCGCCGGGCCGGACCGGGCGGGGCTCGAAGCGCACAAAGGGGAACGACGTGTAGGTGCCGGAGAAGCTCGGCCGCTCCTCGTTCCAGAAGGCCTGGAAGATGGCGATGTGCTCGTCGAGCACCTTCCCCCGCTCGGCGAACGGCGGGGCGCCGAGGACGGCGAACTCCTCTTCCAGCCAGCCCGCCCCGAGCCCCACCTCGAGCCGCCCCCCGGAGAGGACGTCGAGGGTGGTGAGCTCCTTCACCGTGACCAGCGGGTTGCGCTGGGCGCTGATGAGGGCCGAGGTTCCCAGCCCCACCCGGCGGGTGGCACCCGCCACCACGGCCAGGGTCATGATCGGCTCGAAGGTCATGGCCGCGGTGTCGGGCGTGTGGGTGATGCCGGGGATCGGATAGGCGGAGGCGAACTCGTCGGGGATGACCACGTGGTCGGTCACCCAGACGGAGTCGAACCCCAGGTCCTCCGCGGCCTGGGAGAGGGCCGTGATCCGTTCGACGGACCCGGTGGCCGTCCCCCAGTTGGCGAGGTGGACCCCGACTCTCACGCGAAGCGCTTGGCGTCCTCGGCCGCGTACCTGGCCACCGCGTGGTCGGCCACCGCGTTACGGGCGATGGCGGCCACGACCTCGGGCAGCTGGGCCGCGGGGATGGCGCAGGTCATCTCGCTGGGAGGCATGCCGGTGCGGACCCGGCTGAGGGCGCAGCCGACGCTGGCCGCCGGTTGCCGCTGCTCCTTGGCCACCGCCACGATGTGGCACTGGGGCTTCCCCTCGATGCGCAGCCCGGGCATGGCGTCGGAGAGCACCATCAGCTGGCGGCCGTTGACCCGCAGGAGGACCACATCCGGGTCGACGGGGGTGTCGGCCAGCGGGCCGTAGGTGACCGCCCCCGGCTTCTCCCGGACGACGGGGATCTGGGGGACGACGTCGAGCGTCACCCAGCCCGTCCCGAGCAGGGCGGCGACGTCGGAGTTGCCCGCCACCTGGTCGAGCGTCTTGAACCCGTGGGTCATGCTCCCGACGCTGCAGTTGGCGTGGTCCTCCTCCACGGTGGAGAACGTGCGCTCCGCGCCCTTGACCCAGAAGACGCAGCCCGCCGGGACCCGCCCCGTCCGGCCGTCGGGCATCGGTTCGGGCATCGCCTCCTCGGCCGGGGGTACGCCCTCGGGGGGGGCCTCCGAGAACGTGATGGCGAGTGGAGGCGTGGAGAGGTGGAGGGCCGCATCGAGTTCGGATGCCAGCTGTTGCCAGTTCGCTGTGCTCATGGCGGCACACACTACGGCGCCCTCGGGCGGTGCGAACCGTCTCGCCAGCCCGCGGGTCAGAGGCCGTGGCGGGGGAAGATCCGGCGCCGGACCTCGTCGACCACCCGGGCGACGGCTTCGGGGTCGGAGGGGGCGGGCCCCGGCGGGGGCTCCGAGAGCCGGCGGGGCAGGGTCTGGCCGGCCTCGGCCTCGGCTGCTGCCACCCATTCCGCCGGCAGCTCGTCGGCGAGGGTCTTCCCCGCCATCTCGGCGAAGTAGATGGTCCAGGCCCGGGGGACGACCGCCGCCCACTGGTAGCCGCCCCCGCCGGTGGCCAGCCAGCGTCCGCCGGCGGCCCGGTGGGCCAGGTCGTGGAGCAGCGCGGCCGTCCGCTGGTAGGCGGCGGTGGTGAGGCGCAGGTGGGCGAGCGGATCGGTGCAGTGCGTGTCGCAGCCCAGCTGGGTGACGAGCACCTGGGGGGCCCACGCCTCCACCAGCGGCGGCACCAGCGTGGTGAAGGCCCGCAGCCAGTCGTCGTCGCCGGTGAAGGGGGGAAGGGGGACGTTCACCTTGGTGCCGGCGGCGTCGCCGGCGCCCTGCTCGTCGATGAAGCCCGTGCCGGGGAAAAGGGTCCGGCCGGTCTGGTGCAACGAGATGGTGAGCACCCGGGGCTCGTCCCAGAAGATGGCCTGGGGGCCGTCGCCGTGGTGGACGTCGACGTCGACGTAGGCGATCCGCTCCACGCCCTGGGCCAGGAGCCAGCGGATGGCGATGGCGGGGTCGTCGTAGACGCAGAAGCCGCTGGCCCGGTCGGGCATGGCGTGGTGCAGGCCGCCGGCGGGATTGAAGGCGTGCTCGGCCCGGCCCGAGTGCACCGCCTCGGCCGCCACCAGGGTCGTGCCCGCCACCCGGGCCGACGCCTCGTGCATGTGGGGGAAGATCGGGTTGTCGCCGGGGCCGAAGCCGTAGCGCCACCAGTCGCCGGCCTCGCCATGGCCCGCCCGGGTCACGGCGTCGATGTAGTCCTCGGTGTGGACCAAGCCCAGCTCGTCGGCGGTGGCGTCCCGGGCCGGCGTCTCCACCACCCGTTCGCCGTCGATCAGACCGTAGGCGTGGATCAGGCGCCGGGTGAGGAGGACCCGGGCGGGTCGCAGCGGGTGCTGGGCGCCGTGGTCGTAGAACGGGACGTCATCGCCGTACCAGGCCAGCTCGACGCGTTCGCTCAATGCCGCGAGCTCCGACCGGTCACCGCGCCAGGATGGCAGCTACCGGCTCGGCGGCCAGCAATGTGGACCGCCGGGCGCCGGACAGCCCGGCGACGAAGTCGCCCAGCACCTGCCGGGCGGCGGCCAGCGCCGCCTCGGCGC
>JBOGFE010000583.1:0-2644 GCA_050741935.1 Acidimicrobiia bacterium
CCCCCGGCGGCGGCCAGGGCCTCGGCCCGGGCCAGGCGCGCCGTCCGGGCGCCGGCCGCGCCCCTCCGTTCCTCCCAGCTCATTTCCCCTCCCGCCCGCCGAACCCGGCTATCGGGTGTCCCGCTCCCGGAACCAGCGGGGGTGGTGCCAGGCCGCCCACGCCCGGGTGACCCGGCCGCTGGTCATGGCCGACATGGTGCCGGGCAGGACGACGGCCGAGAGCAGCACGTGGACCATGAAGCCGCCCACGGTGAGCAGGAAGGTGGCGTGGTGGAGCACCCGGGCCGCCTGGCGGATGCCCGGCCCGGCCAGCCACGGGTACCACAGCGGCAGGCCGGTGACGAGCAGGACCAGTCCGAGCACCACCGAGAACCAGAAGTAACCCTTCTGGCCGGCGTTGTAGCGGCCGATGTCGAGGCCGGTGTGACCGGACTTGGCGTAGGTGCGGATCCGCCGGCGCCACATGCGGTCCACGGCATCGAAGCGCATGTCCTTGGCCCAGGCGAGGAACATGACCACCACCCCGGCGGTGAAGCCGACCCCGATCCAGGGGTGGAGGAAGCGCAGGGTCTGGCCCCCGCCGAACAGCCCCGACAGGAACGCCAGCCGGGGGTAGCCGAGGGCGAGGCCGGAGGCCATGAGGGCGATGAAGGTGATCGCCGTCCACCAGTGGAGCAGCCGTTCGTTGAAGGTGTAGCGCTCGATCGTCCCCGCCTCGTCGCCGACGCGGACCCGGGGGTGGAGGACGGTCATCGGTCCTCCTCCCCCTCGGGCGGCGCGCCGTTGCCCGCGGGGGGGCTCCCGGCCTGGCCGGGCAGGGGCCCACCCGGTGGGTCGACGGGGTACTCGGACATCCGCACCGGTTCCGCCGTCCGCGGGGTGATCGCCTCCTGGCGCCGGCCGGCCTCGTAGGCCTCGTCGACCGCCTGGTCCTCGGGCGGCGGCCGGTGCCGGCCGGTGCGGAGCCAGAAGATGGCCGAGGCCACCAGCCCGCCCCACACCGACACGGTGCCGAGCTTGCGCAGCACGGAGAGAGCGGAGAAGAAGGTTCCCGGCACCTGGGGATCGGAGGGCAGGGCGTAGTCGGCCAGCCGGTCGCCCCGGGGCACGAGGTACATCATGTGCACGCCGCCCACGCCGGCGGGGTCGTAGAGCATGGCGTTCTCGAAGCCCCGCCCCTTCAGCTTGTCGATCTTGGAGGCGGCGTAGTCGAGCATCTCCGGCTTGCCCCCGAAGCGGATGGCGCCCGTGGGGCACGCCTTCACGCAGGCCGGCTCGAGCCCGCCCGACACCCGGTCGACGCACAGCGTGCACTTGTAGACCTTCTTGGTCCCGGGGTCGAAGCGGGGGATGTCGAAGGGGCAGCCGGCGATGCAGTACTGGCAGCCGATGCACTTGGTCTGGTCGAAGTCGACGATGCCGTTGGTGTACTGGACGATGGCGCCCGGCGCCGGGCAGGCCAGCAGGCAGCCGGGCTCGTCGCAGTGCAGGCAGGAGTCCTTCTTGATCAGCCAGGCCAGGTCGCCGTCGTCGAGCTCCACCTCCTTGAACCGCATGAGGTCCCAGGTGTTGGGCGTCAGGTCCCGGTGGCTCTGGTAGCTGCCGAAGTTCGACGTCTCCTCGGCAGGCAGGTCGTTCCACTCCTTGCACGCCACCTCGCAGGCCTTGCAGCCGATGCACAGGTCGATGTCGACCAGCTTGGCCACCTCGGTGGTGTCGGTACGGATGGCGGTGGACGAGGCGGGGGTGGCCGACTTGCGGCGGATGGCCAGTCCCAGTTCGGTGGACATCGCTCCCCTCCCCCCTTACGCCTTCTCGATGTCGACCAGGAAGCCCTTGAACTCGGGGGTGCGCACGTTGGCGTCCCCCACGTAGGGCGTGAGGATGTTGGCCATCTCCGGGATCCGGTTCTTCTTCCCGGCGGCGAAGTGCCAATGCACGGGGATCCCGATCTGGTAGACGGTCTTGCCCGCCACCTTGAGGGGCCGCATCCGCTTGGTCACCATGGCGGTGCCGATCACCTCGCCCCGCATGGAGCGGACCTTCACCTTGCCGCCGTTCTCGACCCCCTTCTCCTTGGCCAGCTCCTCGGGCAGCTCCACGAAGAAGTCGGGCATGGCCTCGAGGAGGTAGGGGACGTGCAGGGTCACGAAGTGCTCGTGCTCGGTGACCCGGTAGGTGGTGGCCACGTAGGGGAACTCGCCGTCGATCGGGGCGAAGGTGCCCTCCGCGTCCTTGTAGAGGTACACGGCCGGGTCCCGGTCGACGGACGACAGGGCGTTCTTCACCGGTGTCTCGGTGGGCTCGTAGTGCTCGGGGAAGGGCCCGTCGGCGCACAGCGTGCCCGGGGCGAAGAGCCGGGCCACGCCCTCGCCGGTCATGATGAAGCTGCCCTTGCCCTCCTCGGGCTTGGACGTCCCCGGGAAGTCGGGCACGTCACCCACCCACTTGGCCCCGTTCCATTTGATCCCGGCGCGTTCGGGGTCCCAGGGGTTGCCGGCGGCGTCGGCCGACGCCCGGTTGTAGAGGATGCGGCGGTTGAGGGGCCACGACCAGGCCCAGTTGTGGAAATAGCCCAGCCCGGTGGGGTCGTCGGTGCCCCGACGGGCCATCAGGTTCCCCTCGGGCGGGTACGAGCCCGAGT
>JBOGFE010000584.1:0-8478 GCA_050741935.1 Acidimicrobiia bacterium
GCCTTGAGCAACCCCGCCCTCTGGTGGAAGGTGAGGCTCCGCAACGCCGGGCCGCCGACCCGGCGGGCGTGCTCCACGGCGGCGGCCAGGTCGGCGCCTTCGCTCGACACCCGGGCCACCTCGTCGCCGGTGGTGGCGTCGCGGACCACGGCGCCGCCCGCGGCGGGGGCGTACCAGCTTCCGGCCAGGTAGCTCTCCAGCGTCCTCATGGCGCTCCTTCCCCGGACGATCGACGGTGCGCGGGCAGTCGAGCCTAACGCTGTGCTCATGGCTCTTCGCCTGGCGGCTCATCGCGGACGCCGCCGGAGGTCCGTGTTGCAGCACGCCGATGTTCGCGCCGGTCGTGCGGGGGCCCCAACCCCGCCTCCCGCGCCACTAGCGTGGCGCCCGATGGACCTCGGACTGGCCGGACAGGTGGTGCTGGTGACCGGGGCGGGCCAGGGTATCGGCCGCCACATCGGCCTGGCCTTCGCGGCCGAGGGTGCCCACGTCGCCTTCCACTACCACTCGTCGGGGGAAGGGGCGGAGGCGGCGGCCAAGGAGGCCGAGGGGCTGGGCGTGCAGGCGCTGGCCGTCCAGGCCGACATCTCCGATGCCGGCGCCGCCCAGGGGCTGGTGGCCACCGTCGAGGCGGAGCTCGGCCCCATCGACGTGCTGGTCAACAACGCCGCCGTGGGGGCCCGCCAGCGATTCCTGGAATCCACGCCCGACGACTGGCGGCCCCAGCTCGACGTGACCGTCTTCGGGATGCTCGCCGTCTCCCACGCCGCCCTCACGGGCATGGTCGAGCGCCAGGCCGGCGTGGTGGTGGGGATCCTCGGTGATTCGGGCCGGGTGGGGGAGTCCGGCCTCGCCGTGACCGCCACGGCCCGGGCGGCGATGATGGGCTTCACGAAGTCGATCGCCAAGGAGATGGCCCGGTTCGGCATCCGGGCCAACGCCGTCTCCCTCGGCCTGGTGGAGACCGAGCGCTTCGACGCCCACGCCGGCGGCAGTGACCCCGAGCGCCTGGCCAAGCTCACCGCCGCCTACCCGCTGCGCCGCCTGGGCCGCCCGGAGGACGTCCCGCCCGTCGTCCTGCTCCTCGCCTCGCCGCTCACCGGCTGGGTGACCGGCCAGGTGGTGAGCGTCAACGGCGGCTACGCGATGGTCTAGGGGCGTGCCCGGACCGCTGGAGAACCCTCTCATCGGTGCCCCCGTCCTCCGCCGGGAGGACGGTCGCCTGCTGACCGGGCGGGGCGCCTACGTCAGCGACATGGTGGTGGCCCGCATGGTCCATGCCGTGTTCGTGCGCAGCCCCTGGGCCTCGGCCTCGGTGCTCGACGTGGACGGGACCGCGGCCGGCGCCCTCGCCGGGGTGGTGGAGGTGGTCGACGGGCAGGATCCCGAGTTCGCCTCCGTCGCCCTCGAGGCCCGTTCCTCGGTGTCGTCCTATGACGCCTATCCCCAGCCGATCCTGGCCCGGCGGGTGCGCTTCGCCGGCGAGGCGGTGGCGGTGGTGGCGGCCGAGTCGCCGGCCCAGGCGGTGGACGCCGCCGCGGCCGTCGAGGTGGCCTACGAGCCCCTGGTCGCCGACGTCGACCCGTTGGCCGGCGGCCACGCCTTCCTGCGGCGGCGCTTCGAGGCCGGCGACGTGGACGGGGCCCTGGCCGCGGCCGCCCTGGTGGTGCGACGCACCTTCACCACCAACCGCCAGTGCGCTGCGCCCCTGGAGGGGCGGGCCACGCTGGCCCGCTGGGACGCGGCCGCCGGCAGGCTGGAGGTGTGGTCCGGCTGTCAGGCGCCCCACCTCACCCGGCACGGCCTCTCCGAGGCCCTCGGACTGGCCGAGCGCCGCATCCGGGTGGTGGCCCCCGACGTGGGGGGCGGGTTCGGGCAGAAGGCCGGCCTGTATCCGGAGGACGTCGCCGTCTGCCTTCTGGCCCGGCGGCTGGGCCGGCCGGTGAAGTGGGTGGAGACCCGCAGCGAGAACCTGGTGGCCGCCGCCCACGCCCGTGACCACCACTACGACGTGGCCGCCGCCTTCGATGCCGACGGGGTGCTGGTGGCGGTGGATGCCCGCATCCACTGCGACACGGGCGCCTACTCCATGGGCCCGTGGACGGCGGCCCTGGAGCCGCTCATGGCCGGGGGGCTGCTCCCCGGTCCCTACAAGCTGGCCAACTACCGGGCCGAGGTGGTGGCCGCCGCCACCAACAAGGCGCCCGCCGGCCCCTACCGGGGGGTGGCCCGGCCCGCCACCGTGTTCGTGATGGAGCGCCTCCTGGACCTGGCCGCCGCCGGGCTCGGCGTGGACCGGGCCGAGATCCGCCGCCGAAACCTGGTCGGTCCCGGGGACCTGCCCTACGTGGCCGCCACCCGGCTGGTGCACGACAGCCCGAGCTATCCGGTGGTCCTCGACCGGGTGCTGGAGGCGGTCGACTACGAGGGCTTCACCAAGGCGCAGGCGACGGCCCGGGACGAAGGTCGATGCCTGGGCCTGGGCTTCGCCGTCTACAACGAGCTGACCGGGATGGGCCGGGCCGCCTCGGCCGGCCCCGGCATCCTCTACCGCACCGGGCACGAGGGGGCCACGGTCCGGCTCGATCCCTCGGGCGGAGTGACCGTGCTGGCCGGGACGACCTCGCAGGGACAGGGCACCGAGACCACCCTGGCCCAGGTGGTGGCGGGGGAGCTGGGAGTGGACATCGACGACGTGGACGTCCGCCAGGGTGATACCGACGCCGGCCTGTTCGGGTTCGGGGCCTTCGCCAGCCGCCAGGGCGTGATCGGCGCCGGGGCGGCGGCACTGGCCGCCCGCCAGGTGCGGGACAAGGTGCTCGTCATCGCCGCCCACCTCCTGGAGGCCGCGCCCGCCGACCTGGACGTGGTGGACGGGGTGGCCATGGTCAGGGGCACACCCACCCGGGGGGTGACGGTGGCCGAGGTGGCCCGCGTCGCCTACCACGAGGCCCACCGGCTCCCGCCCGGGGTGGAGGCGGGCCTGGAGGCGACCCGGTTCTTCGACCCCGAGCAGGGCACCTTCGCCGCCGGGGCCCTGGCCGTCGTGGTGGAGGTCGACCGGGAGACGGGCGCGGTGGCGCTGCGACGGGTGGTGTGCGCCGAGGACGCCGGCCGTGCCCTCAACCCGGTGGTGGTGGAGGGCCAGGTCCATGGGGCCCTGGCCCAGGGCCTGGCCGGGGCGCTCTACGAGCACCTGCGCTACGACGGCGACGGCCAGCTGGCCACCGCCACCTTCATGGACTACCTGATGCCCTCCGCCGCCGAGCTGGTGTCCTACGAGGTCCACCATTGCGATGTCCCCTCGGACACCAACCCCTTCGGGGTGCGGGGGGTGGGGGAGGGGGGGACGCTCGGCCCGGGGGCAGCGGTGGCCAACGCCGTGGCCGACGCGCTGGGGGTCGAGGTGAACGACCTCCCCGTCACTCCCGAGCGGGTCCACCAGTGGCTGCAGGCCCACGAGACAGAGAGCGAGGCGAGCCCATGAAGGTCGGCCGGTTGGAGATCGTGCCCCTGCTCGACGGGGGGGCCCGCCTGCCCGCCGAGCGCCTCCTGCGCTTCACCGGCCCGAGGGACGACCCCTGGGGGCCCCACCGGGACCTGCTCGGCCCCGACGGTTTCCTGGAGCTCGCCATGGGCGGCTTCCTGGTCCGCTCCGGCGACCGGGTCGTCCTCATCGACACCGGGGTGGGCCGCATCGACAACGGGGTGTACTGGGGCGGCAGCTTCCTGGAGGCCCTGGCCGGGGCGGGCGTCGTGCCCGCCGACGTGACCGACGTGGTCCTCACCCACCTTCACTTCGACCACGTAGGTTGGACGACCCGGAGAGGCGAGATCGTCTTCGACCGCGCCACCTACCGCTGCCACGCCGCCGACTGGGACCACTTCGTGGCCGGCCCGGAGCCGGAGGAGGGTTCGGTGCGCAAGCTGTCGCCGTTGGCCGGGCGCCTCGACCCCTTCACCGGGGACGTCGACGTCGCCCCCGGCGTCAGCGTCCGTCACGCCCCCGGGCACACCCCGGGGTCGGCGGTGGTCGTCATCTCCGACGGGGCCGAGCGCGCCCTGCTCCTGGGCGACGCCGTCCACTGCCCGGTGGAGCTGGTGGAGGACGACTGGGAAGCGGTCATGGACGTCGACCCCGCCCTGGCCGCCCGGACCCGGGAGGCCCTGGCCCGGGAGCTGGAGGGAACCGACGTCCCGGCCGTCGCCGCCCATTTCCCGGGCCTGCGCTTCGGGCGGGTCCTGCCCGGGACGGGGCCGCGTCGGTGGGTGTACTCATGAGCGGCGGTCGGACACTAGCCGACTGAGCATTCGTTCAGCTAGCATCGGAGCCGGCATGACACCACTGCCTTCCACCCTCGAGATCCTCCGCCAGCCCCCGCTGGCCGTCGAGGCCCCGCTCCAGCTCTCGGGAGCCTGGTTCAACGAGGTCTGCCTGTGGCTGCAGTGCCGCATCGGGGCCCTGGGCGCCATCGGCTGGCCCATGGTGCTCATCCCCGAGGTCATCGACCGGCGGTTCCGGGCCTGGGAGGATGCCGTCCAGATCTACCTCCGGGTGACGTGGTCGGCCCCCGTCCCCAGCGAACCCTTCACCGTCGGCGCCGACGTCGCCTGGGTGTCCTCCAAGGACGGGTCCCTCGAGGTGGGTGTCCGCAGCCGCGCCGTGGGCGAGCAGGGCGAGCTGGCCACGAACCTGATCGTCATGCGCACCCGGGGCGACGCCGGGTCCTGGGGGGAACGGGACGTCCCCGCCCGGCCCGAGGTGGGCCGGCTGTCGCGGCGGGTCTCCCTGGTCATCGACGAGGGCCAGGTGCGCACCTTCGCCCACCTGGCCGGCACCCGCTACCCGATGCACACCGACGTCCGCTACGCCTGGGAGCGGGGCTTCCCCAACATCCTCGTCCAGGGGCACGTGCTGGCCATCACCCAGCTCCACTTCGCCGGCATCGGCCCTTCGGGGCGGGCCGAGACCTGGTTCCGCCGGCCCGTCCCCGCCGCCAGCCTGCTCGAGGTGTGCCGCTCGGAGGAGGACGAGTCCGTCTGGGCCTACCGCCTGGTGAGCACGGGCGACATCGCCGCCGTCACCCGCATCACCTGACCAGGTAACGGCCGGGCATGGGGATGGGGCCCCATGCTCCGGAGGAGCCTGGGGTTGGGGCCCCAGGCGGGGCGGCGAAGCCGCAGATCACACCGCGGCGACGGCAACGATGGGGTGGTCGGGGGGGTCGGCGCCCAGCGACCCGGAGAAGGGCCGGTCGGAGAAGTTGAAGATGCCGCCGTCGGTGGCCACCATCAGGTAACCGTCCCCGTAGGGGACCATGCCGGTGACCGGGGCGTTGAGGTTCACGCCCCCGAGAGAACCCCGGAAGCCGGCCGCGAAGGAGAACACGCCCCCGTCGGAGGCCACCAGCCAGTAGCCCACCCCGTCGGGGTCGGGCACCAGCGACTGCACCGGAGCGTTGAGACGGATGTCGCCCGTCGACCCGTAGAACACCGCGTCGCCGAAGGAGAAGATGCCACCGTCGGCCGCCACCATGTAGTAGCCCCGGCCGGTCGGGGTGGTGATCGAGTCGAGGACGGGGGCGTTGAGGGCCACGTCGGCCAGGTCGCCCAGGTGCTCGGCGTCGCCGGAGGCGAGCACCCGCCCGAGGGTGGTGAAGAGCCAGTACCCCTGGCCCGAGGGGGTGGCGGAGAGGCTGGTGACGACCTCGCCGGGCCGCAACGCCTCTGCGCCCCCGAAGTAGGCGGCGTCGCCGAAGCCGAACACGGCCCCGGCCGTGTCGACGATCCAGTACCCCTCGCCGCCCGGCCTGGGCTCCAGGTCGGCGGCGCCGCGACCCGGGCCGAGGTGGGCGACGGCGTTGCCCAGATCGGTCGCCGCCCCGAAGGCGTGAACGGCTCCGTCGGTCCCGAGGGCCCAGTATCCCGACCGCGCCGACGGATTCGGAGGCTCCTCGACCGGTGTGTCCACCGGTACGAGCGGGTCGGGCGGAGGATCGACAGGCGTCGCCGGCACCCCGTAGCGCAGGCAGCAGTCCGCGGTGGGGAGCTCGGCCCCGTCGGTGTCGCGCACCCCGGTCACGCTCATCCGGTAGGCGTGTCCGGGCGTCAGGGGCGCGGTGGGCGAGAACACCACCGAGTTCGTGGTCCCGTCGTAACCGGGGGTGCCGGGAACGGGATCCCCCGAGGTGCCGTCGGTCAGGGTGACGGTCGCATCGGCCATGGAAGCGGGGTCGAGCGGACGGGCGAAGCGCAGCGCCGGCACCGTTTCGGGACTGCCGTGCCACGACCCGTCGGGGGGAGTGGAGTCCGCCACCCAGAGGCGCTCGCCCCGGGCCGGAGGGTCGACGGGGGGCGGGGCCGGGGTGGACGTGAGCGTGAGCCGGTACGGCTCCTGGGAGACGAACGGGGTGGTCCCGCGCACCCGCACCAGGTAGCGCCCGCCGGGGGCGAAGACCGTCACCGCCTGCTCCGCGTCGGTGACCGTGCCCACGCCCAGCGAGTAGAGCTCGGGATCGAAGACCTCGACCACGTAGCCGCTGGGCGAGGCACCGGCCGGCGGGATGAGCGCGGCCGTCAGGTCGTGGCCGGCGGGGACGTCGACGGCGAAGTGGTCCACGTCCCCTCCCGGGGCGAGGGCGGCCGTCGAGGGGACGCCGAAAGGCGACAACGACGCCTGGCCCGGGACGTTGTCGGGCTCCGCGAGGGAGGCCGGGGGAACGGGACGGGCCGGCTCGGGCCGGGCTCCACCCAATGCTCCCAGGGCATCGAGGATCCCGTAGCCGAAGAGGTCGTCGCGCCCGATCAGGCCGGCGTCGCGGGCGCCGGTCTGGAGGCGCCGGGCGATGGCGGCAGCGTCGTCGGCGGGGAAGCGGGCCCGGGCCAGCATGGCGACGCCGGAGACCAGGGGAGCGGAGAAGGAGGTCCCCTCCACCTTCCGGTACGTGCCGTCGGCCCAGCCGGCCAGGACGTCCACGCCGGGAGCGGCGAGGTCGATCCAGGGCCCGTAGTTGGAGAACGGGGCCAGCTCGCCCTCGGGGGTCGTGGCGGAGACGGCGATGACTCCGTCGTAGGACGCCGGGTACATCTTGGAGGCGCTGTGCTCGTTGCCGGCGGCGGCCACGATCACGGCGTCGAGGCTCTGGGCGTACTCGACGGCCTCCCGGACGGCCGAGCTCGACGACCGGCCGAAGAGCGAGAGGTTGATGACGTCGGCCCCCTGATCGGCGGCCCACACGATTCCCTCGGCGATGTCCGAGTCCCGGCCGATGCCGCGGCCGTCGAGGACCTTGACGGGGAGGATCCTGCCCTGCCAGGTGATGCCCGCCATCCCGGTGCCGTTGTCGCCGGTGGCGGCGGCCACCGTCGCCACCTGGGTGCCGTGGCCGAAGAAGTCGTCGGGATCGTTGTCGTCGTTGGCCACGTCCCGGCCGGGCAGCAGCCGGCCGGCGAGCTCGGGGTGGTCGAGGGTGACGCCGCTGTCCACCACGGCCAGGATCAGGTCGTCGGCGCCGGTGGCCAGGTCCCAGGCCTCGGGCAGGTGGAGAGCTCCCAGATAGCCGGCCTGGTTGGCGTCGTAGTGGGGATCGGAGGGCACGGCCGCGGCCCGCAGCAGGTGGTTCGGCTCCGCGGTCTCCACCCGGGGGTCGGACGCCAGCTCCCGCAGGACACCGGCGGCCGCGCCCGGGGCGGTGGCGACCACGGCGAAGCCCGTGCCGTCCACCACGTCGTCCAGCCGGGCCCCGTGGGCGGCGGCCACGTCCCGGGCGCCGGCCAGGGAGAGCGGGGACCGGAAGCGCACGAGCAGGGACGAGCCGTCGGCGTCGGCGAGCACGGCTCCGGGTGCTCCCGGCGCTCCAACGGCCCCCGCCGGCGCGGCCGGTCCGGGGAGCGCGGGCGCGACCAGGGTGACCGCCAGCGACGCGGCCACCATCCACCGACGCGACAACCGAGGGGACAACCGGGGGAGCATCCCTTCCGAGATCGGAGTTCCGGATTTGGTCCTTCGACACCGAGCCCCGCGGTTCCCCTGCAATGGGACCAACCCGGCGGAACCGTCATCTCGGGGCGAGGGGCGCGAACCCTTCGGGGCCCGGCTGCCGCTACCGGTGACGCCCCGAGTGCCGCGACGACGGGTCGGCTCGCCGCCGGGCGCTGCGGGCCAGCTCGGGACGAAGATTCCCAGCTGAGGGGCCCCGGGGCAACCGAGTCCGGGGGCGGCTCTGCGACCCGCGGGCGAGGTTGATCCGTACCGGCCGTATATTCCTCGCCATCGACCCCATCGAGACGAAGACGTGCTTTCACCACCGCGACCGGGAGACGGGGCGCGCCTGCACCCGCTGTGGACGCCCCGCCTGCGCCGACTGCCTGCACGACGCCCCGGTGGGGTCCCACTGCTGGGAGTGCATCCGGGCCGCCCGGCCCGCGGCCGCCGAGCGGGCCCGCCGCTGGAACGCCGCCGCCGGCGCCCTGGTGACC
>JBOGFE010000585.1:0-3136 GCA_050741935.1 Acidimicrobiia bacterium
GCTCCGTGCTCGGCTCGCTGACGCCGGCCGGCGTGCCGGCGCTGGGCGGGCTGCTGACCTCGCTGCCCGTCGGCCAGATCGGCGACCTGGGCGAGCTGCTCAACACCCTCTCGCCGGCGGACCTCACCGCCCTCGGCGGGCTGCTCTCCGCCTCCGACGGGACCCAGTCCCTGACCAGCCTGGTCAGCGGGGGCGGGCTGCTGGGCGGCCTGCTCGGCGGCCTGCTGGGCACAGGCCCCCTGTCGTCCCCCGGTCTGTCCAGCGTCAACTCGCTCCTCGGCGGCCTGCCCACCTCGAGCCTGCCGCTGGTGGGTGACCTGATCGCCTCGCTGACCACGGCCCAGTCGGGAGACGTCGGCCAGCTGCTCCTCGGCCTGCCCGACGCCGTCCTCCCCCTCTTCGGCCAGGTGCTGGGCGTCGTGCCCCTCGACGGCCTCCCCCTGGTGGGCACGGTGATCGGGTCGGGCACCGCCGCCGGCGGCCTGCCCGTGGTCGGCTCGCTGCTCACCGGGCTGCCCATCGACTCCCTGCCCGTGGTCGGCACGCTGCTCGGCAGCACATCGACCTCCAGCCTCCCGCTGATCGGCGACCTCCTCAACCTGCTGCCCCTCTAAAGCCGCCCCCGACAACACGGTCTTCGACCCGGGGCCCCCCGCCTGGACAGGTGGGGGGCCCCGGCTTACCGTCGCCCGGTGCCACGACCCCGTGTCCGGGCCGCCGATCTGGTCGCCGCCGCCCTGGTCGGCGTCGGATCGCTGCACTTCGTCCTCGGTGACGTCGTGGAAACCGCCCTCCCCCGCTGGATTCCGGCGCCCCGGGCCGCCGTCTACGCCAGCGGGGCGCTCGAGGTCATCAGCGGGATCGGGCTGATCCGGCGCCGGCCGTGGGCCGGGCCGCTCAGCGCCGCCGTGCTGCTCGTCATCTGGACGGGCAACATCCAGATGGCCCTCGACGCCGGGACCGGCCGCAACGCCGGCATCTTCGACAGCCCCGTGCTGATGTGGGTCCGCGTCCCCTTGCAGATCCCCATGATCTGGGTGGCGTGGCGGGCTCCCCGGCAGATGCGGACCTGAGGGCTACGGGCGCCGGCCGGTGAAGCCGATGAGCCGGGTCTGCTCGTCTGCGTCTTCGGGTACCTCGACCCGGGGGCCGTAGTGGCCGCTCTTCCGCAGCACCTCGTCCATCGGTTCCATCCCCGAGTAGAGGCGGTGCACCTCGTCGGCGTCGAGGGTCTCGTCGAGGCCGGTGGCCCGGGCCAGGTCCCAGGTGTGGACCAGGATGTCACCGGTGCAGAACATGTCGACGGCGTTCTCCACGTTGAAGCGCCCGACCTGCATGTCGAACTCCCGGGCCGCGACCGCGGGGTCGTCGAGGGCGGACTGGATGGCGACGTTCATGGCCGCCCACGCGCCGGCCGGGTCCTCGTCGACTGACGGGCCCCGCTCCCATTCCACCCCGACCGGGTCGAGGACCATGCTCGGCATCCACTCCACCATGTGGCGGACCACGTCCCGGGCGACCCACCCCTCGCACGGCGCCGGGTTGTCCCAGGCGATCTCGGGCACCACCTCCGCCCGGCGGGTGAACTCCCCCGCCACCCTCCGGTACCGCTCCGAGATCCCGGTCATCGCCACCCACCTGCCTTCCGTCCTGCGGGCTACCTTGGCACCGCCATGATGATCCTTCCCGACCTCCACGCCGCCCGCCAGGCCCTCGAGGCCGCGGTGCGGCCCGCCGCCGACGTGGTGGCGTCGATGTCCGACCCGGACATCCCCATCCCCCGCTCCGAGTGGAACGCGGGCGAGGGCGCCGCCCATCTGGCCATGGTGGCGCTGGGCTATCGGAGCTCGCCCGGGGGGCCGAGCCGACGTGGCCGCTCGACCTGATCGACCTCGCCGCCAGCAGCGCCCGGAACCTGGAGGCCATGACCGAACGGGACGGCCCGAAGCTGGCCGCCATGATCGAGGCCGGGGTGGGGTCGTTCCTCGACGCCACCGCCGGCCGGGCGGCCGCGGACTCCATCCCGTGGCACAGCGGGATGATGCTCCCCTGCGCCACCATGACGTCCCTGCTCGTGGGTGAGCACCTGCTCCACGGCTACGACGTGGCCGCCGCCCTCGAGGCCCCGTGGACGATCGACGAAGCAGGCGCCCGGGTGGCCATCCTGGCGCTGCTGCCGTTCCTTCCGCTCACCGTCGATCCGCTGACCGCCGGGGACCTCGAAGCCGGCTACGAGGTCGAGGTCGACGGCGGGCCGCATCTCCTCTTCTGCTTCGGCGGCGGCGGCCTGTCGCTCGAACCGGTGGACGGCCGGACCTCGGACTGCCGTCTCACCGGCGGGACCGTGGCCTGGCTGCTGGCGCTGTACGGGCGGGTGGAGTGGGCCGAGCTCATCGACCAGGGGCGCGTCCGGGTCTCGGGCGACCCCGGGCTGGGGGCGAGGTTCAAGAGCCTGCTCCAGGACATCTGAGGATCAGGCCGGTGGCTGTAGGCGAGGAGCTGGGCGCCCTCGTCCGGGAGCGGGGGAGCCTGTCCCGGCATGTCGATTCTCCCATCGTCGGAGCGATTCGGGGTCATACTGAAGCCGATGGGCTCCGTGGTGATCATCATGCTGGCGGCGGTGGCGGTGGCGGCCCTGGCGCGCCAGAAGCTGGCGTCGGGGGTCCTGGGGAAGCGCGAAGCCTACGGCCGGCCCATGAGCGATTGGGCCGGCGCGTCGTTGCTCGGCCTCGGGCTCGGGCTGGCGTTGCTCGTCGCCGGCCTGAACGCGCTCGCCTTCCTCACCCTGGGCGGCGTGCTCTTCATGTCGTATCTCACCGTCAGCCAGGTCAAGCCCCGCCGCCGGCGCTGAGTGGCCCCGTCGCCGTACCTGGTGGAGTACGAGGGACGGTTCGGGTTCCCGGTTCCGCCCGAGGAGCTGTGGTCGGCCCTGGAGGACACCAGGTCCTTCGAGACCTGGTGGGGCTGGCTGGGCGAGCTGCGGGTGGAGGGGCCGGGGCTGACGGAAGGCACCGTCCTGCATGGCGTGGTGGCGCCGCCCCTCCCCTACCGGATACGGCTGCGGGTCGTCCTCGAGCACTGCGTCCCCCCCGAGCGCATCGACGCCTCGGTGCACGGCGACCTCGAGGGGCAGGCC